>NZ_UZAC03000002.1 GCF_900538055.1 Pasteuria penetrans | reverse complement strand
ACCCGTAATGAAGTGATCGATCTGGTGGCAAAAAATGTGGTTTGTATCTCGGCTGAACTTCAAATTCCCCTCCCCGCGGAGTGGGGGGTCTTTTTGGAAAAGGGATGCAAACAAACAGACATCGATTGTCAGCAATCATTGGGCCATCAGCCTCCTCTCCCCCCAAAAAAGGAGTAACAGCAAGGGATCATAGGACTGCGGAGCTAGTTGGAGTTTGCTTGGCTATAAGGAACTACACCTCCGAATATGACGAAATCAGATCAACCAAGGAGTATGCATTGCTGGAAAGGGTGATCTGGGAACAGACGGAGGAGGATGAACAAGGAAATCTCAGGATGCTCCCCAAGGTGCGTTCTGGTAGTCTACAAAGCCCTTATGATCCTGATGCTCAGTACAGGAAGAGGAACAAACAGGAATGTTGGGGATATTCCGGCTAGATCGTAGAGGATCGTGATGGAGAGAAGGGAATAAGCCTGATTTCCTTCTTTGATCTGAGAGGTTCCCTGCATCCAGATACGACCTTTGCGAAGGAGTACATAGAAACATGGGTTCCCCATGATGGAATGCAGTTGTGTGCCGATGGAGGGTACTACAGGCCATGAGATCAGCGAGCTGGCCCAATCAAAGGGTATTTCCCTATGTTTCACCAATATGACGGGCCAAAGGGAGAACCCCAATCAATTGAGGGCAAGCACGTTTGTGCGAGACAAAAGAACAAAGGAAATTACACGATGCGCGGCAAACAAGGAACCCGAGAACAGCCGGTACAAACCAGGGGGAAAACCAGGGAGCGGGACCAGTGTGGCTTATTTCAACAGGGAGGATTGCAAGAAGTGCCCCTTTGCGGATCAGTGCATTGGCAAACCCAACAAAACGGGGGGAAGAACCGTAAGATTGACCGACCGAACGTACTCAGCGGCAAAGCAAAGGGATCAATTGGAGCAACCCAAATACAGAGAAGCAGGGAATCGTCGTGCGGCCATTGAGGGCGTTTGCTCCGCACTCAAAAATGCCTATGGCGCCCGCCGACTTAAGGTGCGTGGTGAACGGAGAGCTAGGTTGACAATGTTCGCAAAGTGTGTAGCGTATAACACATCCCAAGTCTCCGAATATATAGTAAAATTTATAAGAATAAGAAGGAGGGATGCAATATAGTGATTAATATACCTCATAATTAAAAATATTCATAAAATAACCGGCACTATAGGCTGGTCTATTTGTCGTGCTAAGATGTACGGAATAGGGCATTCCTTTCCACAAATATGGATTCAAAAACCAAGTTCCCATGGTTATAGTAGAAATCTAACCATAAGCGTTACGTTTCATTGTATCCGGCCCAAATCATTCATACTATTCAATTTATTATTTACATTAAAAATCGTCTATACATATTATACAGAATCAATTAATTTACTATTAGAAATAAATACATACTATTTTTAAATACAATTAATATCAGAAAAAACCAAATCAACTGATTTTTAATTCGCACACCAGCACCATGTATTGATTAGTAAATAGGATTTCATTACGGAAAATATAACAACTTGGGGGTATGTCAAGACGATCGGCCAGTATTATTCCATACCCTTGACCCATTCCGCATTGCCATTCATATTCATAAAAAATATTAGTAAAGACTTTAGAGTATATTTTTGAAAGGGGATATAAAATTACCTCTTAATATCCTATATTTATTATTTATATTTATAATACCATATTCATTCCCGTATTATCAATAAATCGTTTTGAATTTATTCCTGTAATATTTTCATTTTATTTATATATTTATAAATATTTTTTTATTAAAGCATTTGTTATTCATCAGTATTCCCACTCAATAGACGATCCCAAATCTCTGTGCACTGCCTAAATTTTATTCCTCCGGTATCTATGCGCGTATTATATGGTACCGTGCAATTTATTATGAGGAATGTTCTATCTATGAATCTAGTCTCGCCTTTTAGTAAAGTAATTAGTAACATAATGACATTTTATTATGTTACTGTTCCTGCTTTTGTATCTTCGGGGGTATGTACCTTATTTAATATTAATTTTTATAAAATTTACTGTAACCCTGTGTGGAGGACGAACATTATGTGCTCCACTGCATAAGATCCATTCTGTTCACGGGAAGTACAAAAACAACAAAAATCCGTAATGTTGTCAACATTACGGATAGGGCGGAACCTTATTCCCTTACCATAAACAAAGCGATCCGATCAACAAATAAGGCACGATTACACTATCTACAGTGAAAAGGAATGAAGCATTATTATGTAAAAAGGGGATGACTCATGCCCCTTACCTTTGGTAGAATATTGATCAGCAACAAATAATAATCCCAAAGGAAGGAAACCATGAGCACCCACACCATTAATTAATTATTATAAATCAATACATATTATTTTTTAAATATAATTAATATAGAAAAAACCAAACCAACTGATTTTTAATTCACGCACCAGCACCATCAGATTCATAGTCCCTTCACATGTGCGCTCTGAGTCGGATTTGTGATCTAATATCGGTTTTGCTTAGTGGACTTGTTGTTTTTTTGTGACCTGGTGTCAGGAGAGTTTGGATGGTCCACAGTTTCCTCCGCATGCTTCTTCATTGTTTCAATTTGGGTTTTGTCAAAGTTGGTGATTTCGGATTCACTAATATAAGGATACATGATATTTTTATTATTTTTTTCATCGTGACTTAGACCGAAGGCATGACCTGTTTCATGTGCCACAATTCTAGGTTCCTTTGTATCCCAAATGATGGAGTTAAGGGGGGCGGCTGCCCCTAGTTCATGTTGGTCGGTGCGTCCCCCACGGATAAAACCCTTAGTATTCGCATCTTTCTTCAACGTCCCGAGACCATACTTGATTGTTATGTTTTCGGGATTATGGTTGGGTTTGTTGGAATCCCTAGCGCTGGGGGAAATGCTCCATAGTCTAGTGAGAGCATCTTTTTTCTGATTCTCCTTCGGAGCAGATCCTGGTATAGATACAAAAATTCCGTCATAGGGTTTAACATCCAGAATTTCAAGTTTTTTCCCTATTTTTCCGAGAGTGACATCTGCACCAGCATGAATATCCTCTTGGGCCGTCTGTTTCCAGTTTGGGTTCTCCTTACGGTAATCATCATCAACATATATTATGCTACGAACAGTTTTTTCGCTGGTTTGCTGATCTTTTATGGTACTATCCTTGGTACTATCCTTAGCACTGTCCTTAGTACTATCCTTAGTACTATCCTTGGTACTATTCTTAGTACTATTCTTGGTACTATCCTTGGTACTATTCTTCTTGTTCTGGGTATTTTTTTCCCCTAGGTTCGTAGGGTTGTCCTTACCTACAGGGTTATTTACTGATCCCCCCTTGTTTTCCTGTGCCGTTACTGGGGGGAGGGCTGCCATGAAAAATGAAAGGTTTGCGGTTAAGGCAATAATAAAGTGTTGTCGTTTATAATTCATAATGAAAAACCCCCTCTTATCTCATCTGTTTTTACCCCCATAGTCTTATAATATAATAAACTTATTTTTAATTCTGTTTTTTGAAATTGAACATACCCAATTTACTAAACAAGAGTCTTTATCGCATGTATTGATTAGTAAATAGGATTTCATTACGGAAAATATAACAACTTGGGGGCATGTCAAGACGATCGGACAGTATTATTCCATACCCTTGATCCATTCTGCTTTGCCATTCATATTCACAAAAAATAATTAGTAAAGACTTTAGAGTATATTTTTGAATGGGGATATAAAATTACATTTCAATCTTCTTTATTTATTATTTATATTTATAATAACATATCTGTTTTCATATTATCAATAAATCGTTTTGAATTTATTTATGTAATCCCCTAATTTTATTTATATATTTATAAATATTTTTTTATTAAAGCATTTTTTATTTATCAGTATTCCTACTCAATAGACGATCCCAAATCTCTGTGCACTGCCTAAATTTTACTCCCCCGGGATCTATGCGTGTACTATATGGGACCGTGTAATTTCTTGTGAGTAATGTCCTATCTATGAATCTAGTCTCGCCTTTGAATAAAGTAATTAGTAACATAATGACATTTTATTATGTTACTGTTCCTGCTTTTGTATCTTCGGGGGGATGTACCTTATTTAATATGAATTTTTATAAAATTTTTACTATAACCCTGTGCGGAGGACGAACATTATGTGTTCCACTGCATAAGATCCACTCTGTTCATGGGAGGTACAAAAGCAACAAAAATCCGTAATTTTGTCAACATTACGGACAGGGCGGAACCCTATTCTCTTACCACAAACAAAGCGATCCGATCAACAAATAAGGCACGATTACACTATCTACAGTGAAAGGGAATGAAGGTTATTGTTATTATGTAAAAAGGGGATGACTCATGCCCCCTACCTCCGGAGGAATATTGATCAGCATAAAACAATAAATTCAGGGGGAGGTAAACAATGAGCACCCACACTATTCATTATTATTAGAAATCAATACATTTTATTTTTAAATACAGTTAATACTTGGAAAAAACCAAATCAACTGGTTTTTAATTCCAGCACTAACACCATTTTATATATTTACAATACACAAATTTAATTAAATTATAGTTTTTTGTATATTTTATCCGTATTATAATGCCTATTTCGGATTGTAGCGAAGGGTTTGAATGAAGATTCTGTTCCATTTCTCCACTGATCCCATAATTTATTAAATTTTTCGCAGATCCAGCAACGACATTCTACTTTTTCGGGTTCGCGATAGACTTGAGGGTTGAGGCCACATAAAGGGGGAAAAAGAACACAGAAGAAATTCTCCCCCTTCCCCGAACCCAATCTTATCAACAGGGTTTCACGAATTCCGGCCGGGTACTGCAGATTTCCGAGTTGTTTTGCCGGCTGGGATATCGGTCCTAATGTGATTTGTATAGGGTAGATAAATCCATATTTTCTAAGCAATTCTTCGATTTCTAATTTCCACAGGCCCAGATGTCGGTAGAGGATCCAATGCGTTTTTGCTGTGGTATGTAGGGGGAGTTGCCCCAGCTTAGTTAATAAATGGTTCTTTACTTGTTGTTTGACCCATTGATCTCTTTCACTGTTGCTATGGGCCAGAATTTGTATGCAAATGGGTTTTTCGGGATGGTTAGCCCAAAGATTTTGATATCTAGAGAACAAGCAAGAGAAGATGGTTATAAAAAAACCTATCCATAGGGTGATTTTCCTTTTTATCATTGACTTTGCAGTTTCTCTCCTCTCGGGGTGGGGTTCTTTCAGGGATAGGGTGTGGACAGGAATTTTTTCCTCGCGGAAACGGTTCCTGTATTGTAATGTAAAAATTCTCATTTTATTCTGTTTCTATCGGGTGGGTAAGATGACTTTCCCTACCCGTCCTCGCCCCATTTCCTCTTGGTAAGGCATCCCCCATCTATCACCCAGTATGGCCCATTCCGTTAGGATGATATTCCGTTTTTCCAACAAAAAAGGGTGCTGGAAGAAATTATGTGTGGCTTTATAGAGTCCCTACGTTGAAGGACAGGGTGAGTGATAGGGAATTCCAAGCGATGTATAGGAATCATTTTTTTAATATCGATCTATAATTATTTTCAGTGATCATGATAATGTTTTGATTTATTTTAAAAAATAATAATTATATTTTTCTTAAGAGATGTGTTCCTACCGATTGTTTTTTTGTGTTTTCCACGACAATAGGGTGGTTCAGTGGGATTTGTGGGGGTTCAAAGGAGGATTGGGAAGAAGGATTGCTCTCATTTTTTAGACCCCAGAGGGTAACTCGTTTCATGGTATCTACAAAATGGAAACGATGGATGGGGAGGTTTCTGGATTGATAATGGTTAAATTGCGGCCTAATGCGCCCTTGTGGAGTGAATTTTATGGTACTATGGAGGTAGTGGTGGACTTTGAGAAAATTGCTGTAGGGTAATAGATTCTCGAATCATGGGTACAGAAGGTGTATGGGTCTGGTTTGTAGTAGAGAAGGGACGGATCGGTCTTGGCAGGGAGGATCCCCGTTTTTCCTACCCCCCAAAGGGAGCAACGGTTATTGTCCTTACAGGCAAAATTGGTGCTTGCGGCTGGATTATTAGCCATGGTGATGGCGTTGGCAATCCGATCGCCTCTCCTTTATGTGGGGGAGGTGGATGTAGAGGGGGCCGAGAACATATCGAAGGGGGCCATTCTTACACAGGCTGGGGTATCGCCGGGTATGATGGTATGGGAGATCGACGAAGAACAGGCGAAACAGCGTCTTTTACGGCATGATGAGATTGCGGACGCTCGGCTTGAGTGGCGTTGGTTGGGCCGGCTGTACATATGGGTTCGAGAAAGACCTATTGTGGCCTCGCGCTATGTGGAGGGTGGGTTTATCCCTCTGACATCGGGAGGACGTTGGCTTCCGCATCGGATGGATAAACCCCCGGGCCCTATTTGGGAACCAAAAGAACAGGAATCATCTCTTCTTCCTAGGGACATTGCCCAACAGTTAGCAAAATTGCCGACTGTCCTACGAGAGAGGGTGGCGAGGGTTACATCCACTCGTTGGCTCGGGGGGGTCAAGCTTGTCATTCCCCCCCATAAGGTAATCGTGCGCTTATCGGATTTGGCTATCAGACTGCCCTGGTATTATGCCCATTTTCGTCAACATCCACCAGGTACTATTTATTTATTGGATGCTATCTGGTTTTCCCCCCGCTCCTAAGGGGTTAAACCCACCTAGTTTGGAAATTGTGAGCTACTGGGGGGAGGAATGGTTGCCCTGTTCATGGGCCATTTGCGGGAAGGGTTGAAATAGGGCATTTGAGGGCGTTTTCTTTGCATTGTTGGGTTGATTGTTATGGAGGGAAATAAATCCGTAAGTGGGATAGTGTGGGGAAGAAAATCTGTTCATGGTGTATCACTAGTGGGTTGTTGGTAACAGGGAGGTGTCTACAGGTGTGGGCTCGACAGATGTGTTAGCAGGCCTGGACATTGGATCCTCGCAAGTTCGGGTTATAGTGGCGGAGACAGTGGAAAACCGGGTAGAAAGAATTTTGGGTGTAGGTGCAGTGCCAGCGCAGGGCGTAAAACGTGGTGCGATTGTGAATGTAGATCAGGTGGTTGATTCTATCGGAAGGGCTTGCGATGATGTATCGGCCCAAATCGGGATTCGCCCACAGAGCGTTTATGTAGGAGTTCATACCGCTCAAATCACATTGTTGGATAGTCATGGTGTGGTAGGGGTTGGCAACGAGGGTCAGGAGATTACAGCGGACGATGTGGATCGTGTTCTCAGGGCAGCCGAGGTTGTCGCCCTCCCTCCGGAGCGAACTATTCTTAGTGTGCAGCCGAAGCAATTCATTGTGGATGGATTGGATGAGATAGAGTCGCCCCATGGTATGATGGGTGTTCGTTTAGAGGTCGATGCTTTATTGGTAACCGCTTCCAAACAAAAAATGCAGAATTTATTTCGGTGTGTAGAAAGGGCCGGCCTTAGGGTGCGGGGTGGAATTTTTTTCCCCTTAGCGGAGGGGGCGTTTTGTCTGACGGAGGAGGAGCGTTTCCAGGGGGTGCTCCTGATCAATTTGGGTGGTGGGGTGACAACTGTTACGATTTTTGAACGGGGTCACTTGGCGGCCGTGGCTGTGTTACCCTTGGGGGCAGAGTACGTAACCAATGATATAGCGATTGGTCTGCGGGTATCCTCTGGGGTGGCGGAGGAAATCAAACGTAAGTATGCTGTCTCTAGTCGTGAGTATGCTTCCCATAAGGATTTCTTTTTTGTTAGGTCTGAGGGGGCAGAGGAAGATCAAAAGGTGACACTGCAGGATCTGGCCCGTATTGTGGAGCCTCGGATGGAGGAAACCTTTCAGCTGATTCGGGAGCACGTGCAGGGGCTAGGTTTTTGTCCGAATCCACCTGGGGGTTGCGTGATCACGGGCGGGGGGGCTGCCCTGTCTCATGTTGCCCATACGGCCCAACGGCAGTTGGGGACTACAGTACGGATTGCCGTGCCACCGGGGGCGGGCTCGCAGAATTCGTCCCGTTTAGGTTGTGTCAGCATGGTGTATTGGTTGCAGAGATACCCCGAGCTGTGGACAGATATTCGCCAGGATCCGGTCGTGGCGGTTGGGGGTTCGCAGAAGTCTCTATTGACAAAATATACAGAACCTAATAAACAGCAGCGTAATTCACCATTACGGCGTGTACGCAATTGGTTGAGCGAGTTCATGTAACCCGTATCCAACCCGTTTTGTCCTTTTCGCAACAGGACAACTCATGAAAACAAGGGGGGAACCTAGGGATGCTCAATCTTATGCTAGACCCAGAGCGGATTGCATGTATCAAGGTGATTGGCGTGGGCGGCGGAGGGAGCAATGCAGTTGATCGGATGATTGAAAGCGGTGTGCAGGGTGTAGAGTTCATTTGTACCAACACGGATGCTCAGGCACTCAATGCCTCGAAGGCCACCCATCGTGTTCAGATTGGTGAAAAATTGACCAAGGGTTTGGGTGCCGGCGCAAAACCCGAGGTTGGTAAGAAGGCTGCGGAGGAAAGCCGGGAGCAGTTGCAGAGCGTGTTGCAGGGTGCCGATATGGTTTTTGTAACTGCAGGTATGGGAGGGGGGACAGGAACGGGTGCGGCGCCGGAAATAGCTACCCTGGCTCGTGAGCTGGGTATTTTAACGGTAGGCGTTGTGACGAAACCCTTTACCTTCGAGGGGAAGAAGCGTTCTGCGCAGGCTGATCAGGGTGTATCCCAACTAAAGGATAATGTGGATACACTGATTGTGATTCGCAATGATCGATTATTAGAAATCATTGATAAGAATACTCCTATGGTAGAAGCTTTTTGCGAGGCCGATAATGTTTTATGCCAGGCGGTACAGGGGATCTCGGATTTGATTACGGAGAAGGGGCTCATCAATCTCGATTTCGCTGATGTGCGCACCATCATGACAGAGCGTGGCTCGGCTCTGATGGGTATAGGTTCTGCGTCAGGGGAAAATCGTGCGGTTGAGGCGGCAAAGAAGGCTACTTGCAGCCCGCTCCTAGAGACCTCGATCAATGGTGCACGGGGTGTTTTGATGAATATACGTGGCGGTCCCAATACGAGCCTTTACGAGGTTCACGAGGCAGCTGAGGTGGTTTCTGCGGCGGCAGCACCTGAGGTGAATATGATTTTTGGTGCCGTTATTGATGAGGATCTTAAGGATGAAATCTCCGTTACGGTTATCGCCACGGGTTTTGACCAGAAACATCAGGAAGGTAACCTATCAAAATCAAAGACAAAGCCCCTTTTCCAACGCGAATTGCGTTCGACGACAGGTGATGATTTCAATCCCAGTGGCCGGCCAACGGAACGTGTGGCTACAGCGGAGTCCTTGTCTTCGTCACAACGTGATTATCCTGACTATGATAGTAAGGTACTTGAAGTACCCACTTTTTTGCGAAACAAATATGGCAACAGAAATAGATGAATCCGCCTATCCATTTTTCTGGATAGGCGGATCCCTTTCCGGATTCCCCAAGGAGGTGGGTTCATCGGTCCCCCTTCATTATTCCCTCCCCCCATTTATGAGGAAGTGAAGAGGTACAATGAATGGGGGGCGAATCTGGTAAGCATAGGGAACCAATAGGGGTGATTCTTTGTGGAAGCTGCGGGGATGGTTTCTTGGGGATAGCGGGGGGGATATCCGTTTCCCTTGTGCAACAGGGGTTCCTGCGTGCGTATTCCCTTACTTGTTCGTATGCTATCATTCGGGAGGGTGGGTAGCTTTCGGTGATAGGTTTTGGTGGTGGAATTTGTGGTGGTTCGTTATGGTTTTTGGATGACAAATAAAATACATTGGCTAGTAGGAAACCTAGGATGATAAAGAGTAATCGGCTGTTTGTGTCCTTCGTAGATTTTTTTTTTCATGGTGCGGCCTCTCTTCCCGACAGGGATGGGATTCGGAACCGCGGACTTGGGTATAGCGCGTGTTTTCTTCACAATTCCCCGTAGGGGAATACGCAAGGTCTTCCATGGGGAATTGTTATTATATGCTAAATATTTATAAAGGTACTGTATTTATTAAAATATTTATTGTTAAATTACAAATATTTGTATTGAAAATATAATTAAATTAATATTAATAATATAATTAATGAGTATAGTTGCGGCAATAACGATGGATGGTAACGCAGGTGGGGGCGTATCGTTCGGTCGTTTATGCCGATATGGACTGAATATGGTGCATGTTTTTCTTCACATTCCACCATAGGGGAATCCTGTAGGGTTCCTCTATGGTGAGTTTATTATATGCTAAATATTTATAAAGGTACTGTATTTATTAAAATATTTATTGTTAAATTACAAATATTTGTATTGAAAATATAATTAAATTAATATTAATAATATAATCAATGAGTATAGTTGCGGCAATACGATGGATGATAACGCAGGTGGGGGGGCGTATCGTTTGGTCGTTTATGCCGATTTGGTGTTTTTCATGAACATGGTTTTCGATATGGGTCTCCTATGGATTATTGTAACCCTGTCACCACGGCCGGGCCAATGGAGTTGCTATCGTCTACTGGGGGCAGCTTTGCTGGGGGGAGTGTATACGATCCCCTGTTTTGGGTTGGGGATTTCCGGTTCCTACAGTTTAACAGGGAAGGTATTGGTCTCCTTAGGCATGGTTTGTTTGGCATTTGGACGGATGTCATGGGTTGGGTATGGTTTTGCTCTGGCTCTTTTTTATTTGATTTGTTTTGTTATTTTTGGAATAGGGATGGCTATCCATTATGCTTCCCTCCCACAGGTAACCGATGCGGAAACAACTTCCCCGTATGGATCGTTTGGGGCTTGGTTGGCGATACTAATCCTTTTTCCCCTTGTTGGATGGTATGGTCGTCGTTTTCTTTCCTCCCTACGTGAGGTGCAAAGTTTGCGGACATGGTTGTTTCCCCTGCGTGTCCGAATTTTGGGTTGTACGGTTCATTGTACGGGTTTTCTTGATACCGGTAACCGTCTCTTGGATCCCCTTTCTCGCGTTCCTGTTTTGATTATGGAGGCTCATTTGTGGAGGGATCATTTGCCGGCTACATTGCGATCTGCTATTGATAGTCCGGTGGATTCCCGTCCTTGGTCGGGTACAGGTGATCTAGGGAACGGTTCTCTTCGTTGGATCCCCTATCGTACCGTTGGGCATGGGATACAGTGGATGGTTGCCGTGGTGCCCGAGAGTGTGGGGATCCAGAAGGATGGTCGTTGGTATAATGTGTCGAATGTGCTCATAGGAATGGATAGGACGCACCTAGCTTCGGATGGTACGTACCAGGCAATTCTCCCACCATCTGTATTGATGGAACGGGATTAATCTTCCGCATAGGGGGACGATATTGCATGGTGGAAAAGTGGCGAAGGTTTTTCCAGGTTGTTCTCTTGAGGTGGCTTGTGTACGCGCGGGGCACGGTTCGCGAGGTGCATTATATTGGAGGTAGTGAGACCCTCCCACCGCCCCTCAAACGCGAGGAAGAAGAGGAATTACTAGCCCAATTGCCTTCTGGGGTTTCCCTGGTGCGGTCGCTTTTGATTGAACGGAATCTGCGGTTGGTTGTGTATATAGCGCGTAAATTTGAAAATACGGGTATCCATATTGAGGATCTCGTTTCAACAGGTACGATTGGGCTGATCAAGGCCGTCAATACCTTTGACCCTAGTAAGAAAATAAAGCTAGCCACGTATGCTTCGAGATGTATTGAGAACGAGATTCTGATGTTTCTGCGTCGTAATAACAAAATTCGTTCCGAGGTTTCCTTCGATGAACCCTTAAACATTGATTGGGATGGTAATGAGTTGTTGCTTTCTGATGTCTTGGGTACGGAGAATGATACGATCTATCGAGATATCGAGGACCAGGTGGATAAGCAGGTGTTGCGCATGGCCCTTAATACACTTTCTGATCGCGAACGCAAGATTGTGATCCTCCGTTTTGGTTTGGGAGGGGGGGAGGAGAAAACACAGAAGGACGTAGCGGATCTGTTGGGGATTTCTCAGTCCTACATTTCTCGTCTAGAAAAGAAGATCATTCGACGTTTGCGTAAGGAATTCAATAAGATGGGCGGTCTGCATTAGGGAGACGGGATGATTGGTTATGAATAGTTTAAATAAAATAAGTATTGAAATAATAATATCAACATATACGGATACATAGGGATAGGGACAGCCGTAAATTCAGTATGTGGGGCCAGACGGAGACACAAGGGTGATAACCCCCCTGTTCGCGATGGGGGTGCTCCTTCCTTGGAGGGGTTTATAAGGGACAGGGGAATGGTAAAGGAGGGGTTTATTCTGGGTGGGGAATGGATGATGGAGAACAATTGGGGTTGAATTTATGGGATTGAATGGGGAGAAAGCAATGCGAGTTTCTGACCTGCAGACCAAAGATGTAGTCAATGTGGCGGATGGAAGCATTTTGGGGCAGGTGTGTGACGTGGAGTTGCTTTTACCCAGTGGTCGTGTGCAGGCTTTGGTAGTACCGGGTGCTATGCGTTGGTTTGGTTTGCGGATGGCGGGTTCACCCCTGGTGATCCCATGGCAGCAGATCGAGCAGGTGGGCTCGGATGTAATCTTGGTTCGTTTGGATCCTGATCGAGGGGATTCGGTGGCTGGTGTGGATCACTCTGCCATACGTCCCCTTCCGATTCATCGTCACAGGGGGAAGGGGGGAACAGATTGAGCATCCATTGTGGGGGTTTACCTTTGGGGTTATGTCCCTGAGGGTGTACACTAGGCTGGGTGCAAAAGGGGATGGTGGAGGATGATCTGGAACTAGCTGGTAAGTGGACATGGGCTTCCCAACCACTCTAGTGTTGCTGTGATGTTTAGGTAGTGAAGCAGTTAAGGAATGGAGAGGATATAGTATCCGTAGGATGAGAATCGAGGATATCAATGCAGGGGAATCCACTGTAGGACCTATCGAAGAGGTGCAGTTCATGTTGTCCAATCAGGGGATGAGGGTTCACCACCTCTCAGGGACAGAGCTATAGGAGATAGGGTCCCCATCCTACTGCTTGGTTGATATGTGAAAGGAGGGTAAATGCCGATGGACACAGGGGGAACGAATTCGATTTATAGGTCCTCCAGAGCAGATTAGGAACCCAACGGAACACCTTAAGTTAGTGTTCCGTTAAGAGAGGGCAGGGAACAATACATCCTGTGTGCATGGGGGAACGGGTCGTAGTAGCGATGAGAATCCCTGTGACTAGGGTAGTAAAGGGTGGCTGGTGGTTGATCCGCTTAGGTCGGCAGAGATCACTTGCCCAAGGCGATTTCCCAGAGGTAGACAATGCCCGTCCAACCTTATCGGGCCGTGGTCAGAGCCAAACGAACGAGGGAACAAGCCAGTACCTACCCTTATGTGGGATCCCTCTACGGAAATTTTAGCGAGGTGGGCACCCAACTGGATTACAACACCACGCCACCTACCATCACGTATGAGTACATTAGAACCACGGCCCAAAACGATGTGATCTTAGCGATGATGACTGTGACTATGGGGCGGCGGCGGTGGTGTCCTCAGCGATGATGGCTGATGACTACCTTGGTTACCACCTAGATTGCCTAGGAGTTCCCGAATTTCAATGGGTGGCAACATTTGTCGTCGTTGTGGCAACATAAGACGACCATTATGGGAGGAAGTTGATGGTTGCTGCTGATGTTGTATTCCGGCGGAGGCGGTGGAAGTTGGTGGTTGCTGATGTCGTTGGCGATCCCGTGCTATATATGCATCTAGTTCCCTATTTACTCGTTCTGCGAGTGGTTGCTGCATTGGTGGGATGTTGGGGCGTGCCTGCTGCTGTATTGGTGGGATGTTGGGACGTGCCTGCTGCTGCATTGGTGGGATGTTGGGGCGTGCCTGCTGCTGTATTGGTGGGATGTTGGGACGTGCCTGCTGCTGCATTGGTGGGATGTTGGGACGTGCCTGCTGCTGCATTGGTGGGATGTTGGGACGTACCTGCTGCTGCATTGGTGGGATGTTGGGGCGTGCCTGCTGCTGTATTGGTGGGATGTTAGGGCGTGCCTGCTGCTGTATTGGTGGGATGTTAGGGCGTGCCTGTTGCTGCATTGGTGGGATGTTGGGACGTGCCTGCTGCTGCATTGGTGAGATGTTGGGGCGTGCCTGCTGCTGCATTGGTGGGATGTTAGGGCGTGCCTGCTGCTGCATTGGTGGGATGTTGGGTTGTAACCGTTCTTTTTGATAGAACGTTCCGGCCCCGGTGTTCATTTTGATCTTTCCTTTCTCCCTCCCCTTGTGTTTCTTCTTATATTCCCCTATGTGTTCCTTATTTTTATCGTAGTATTGCTTATCATATTCCTTCTTGCGTTCCTTATTTTTATCGCAATATTCCTTCTTATACTCCCCTATGCGTTCTTTATTTTTACCGTAGTATAGCTTATCATATTCCCTCTTGCGTTCCTTATTTTTCTCTCTGTATTGCTTATTACGTTCCTTATTTTTCTCTCTGTATTGCTTATCATGTTCCCTTTTTTGTCTCTTTATCCGTTCCTCCCTACTTTCATTAGATGGTCCTGGAATATCAGGGTCACTGAGATCTTCATAGTATGGGCTGGCAGGGCTAGAGTCATCGCTATCTTTATGGGATGGGCTGGCAGGGCTAGAGTCATCGCTATCTTTATGGGATGGGCTAGAATGATTAGATTTTCTCATGGAACACACATTATTATTTAATAATATTACAGAAAACAGGGGTAAAGAGCTGATAAAAAATATGGATGATATTTTTTTAAATTTTTTAATAAACACATCGTTCCTCCTAATTAGTGTCGTATTGGGGGTGGATAAAGATGTTAACGAATTCCTTATGAAACATTCTATAGGCCTGCGATCAAAATTCCCTTTACTACGTACCCCAATCCAAAGGTAAACTCTGGATTTTATTAACTCTGATCCAGGTTCAACAGGCGTAGGTTACAGGTTTTATCTTCAATACCATGCATTTATTATACTATTTCATATTAAATTTTTCAAATACTATGATATGTAAGGATGGTTGCGTTCTAAACACAGTATCCCCAAAAAAATAGATGATTTTAGGTATTCTCCAAGGTTCATTATACCAAGGGGTCATATTAGGGGAATAGAAGGGAGTTGAAGAGAACTTAAGGGGGAATTATCACTAGATTACCTGCGTTGACATCAGGAGTAGAGGCAGTGTACATGGATCGCGCTTCGGCATACGAAAATATCGTGAAAGAGATATTTGGGACAGCATAACCCCCTGTCTTCGATCACTTTCACATCATTCAAAACATGAGAGATCACACGCCCTTCCCCCTTCCTTACGACAAGCTTGGGCAACAGGGAATTCACAGCAGCTATAGACCAACGTTATTAGGGGATATGGTGAAAGATGATGATAAAAAGGACGTTTCTTACATACGAAAATAAACTAGTGATCCTCCTGCAGGAATTTCCCGATGCTATGGGCTTACACCCGCAACATGAACCCAACCTCATGGTTGGTACTTTCCAAGTCAATAGGACCATCGATAGCACCCGCTCTCTGTGCATACAATAACAACCCAACCTGAGCGGCTCCAGGGAAAGGGATAGGCAATCCTCGCTTACGCTACCAGGAAAATAAACCATATACCGAAGCCGCCCATAACAAACATGTACAGACAACCTGTTTCCCGCACACAAACCATGAATGAGAAGAACCATATGATGCGGGGGTATTACGTATAGTTCTGTGGGGGAATCGGGTGTGATATCGGGTCCATTCCACGAATCCCGGATAGGGGTAGTTCTTTCACAGTTAATGAAGAAAGGGATTTTCGGTCCTCCTGGAGCAAAGGGTAGTTATTTATAATAATAAATTAAAAAAATATTTATTTATTGTTACCATGCATTTTCATTTGAAATTACATTATGATGTTTGCTCCCCCTGGGTATACTGTGCGGTATCAAATTTTTGTTTGCGGGGGCGAAGAGGTTATCGTGCGAAATAAGGTTGAGATCTGTGGTGTGGATACCTCCATGCTGCCAGTGCTCAAGAACCAGGAAATGCGGCTTCTCTTCACTCAACTGCAGTCAGGGGAGATTTGGGCCCGGCAAAAATTGGTGCACGGAAATCTGCGGCTTGTTCTCAGTGTGATTCAACGTTTTCACAATCGGGGTGAGTCTGTAGATGATTTATTTCAGGTGGGTTGTATAGGGCTTATGAAGGCCATTGATAATTTTGATTTGAGCCAGAATGTCCGCTTTTCTACCTATGCCGTGCCGATGATCATTGGGGAGATACGTCGTTATTTACGGGATAATAATCCCATTCGGGTTTCCCGCTCCCTGCGGGATATTGCCTATAAGGCCCTGCAGATGAGGGATACATTGATGAATCTCCATGGGCGTGAGCCGACAGTAGCGGAAATTTCGGTTGCACTAGAGGTGGGAAAGGAGGAGGTTGTTTTTGCTCTTGATGCTATCCAGGATCCCATTTCTCTCTTTGAACCGGTCTATCAAGATGGGGGTGATCCCATCTTTGTGTTGGATCAATTGAGTGATGATAAAATCAAAGACGTTCAGTGGGTGGAAACGTTGGCGTTGAAAGAAGCTATGCGGCAGCTCAATGGGCGTGAACAAACCATTCTGTCGATGCGTTTCTTTGAGGGCAAAACCCAGATGGAAGTAGCGGAAGAAATTGGAATATCCCAAGCCCAAGTTTCTCGTTTGGAAAAGGCGGCTATTCATCAAATGTACAAGTTTGTTCACCACTAAGGAGGATTCCACTAGGGTAATCCTCCTTTTTGGGGGGATGGAACCGTTTTGTTGTTCCCTATCTCCCCATAGTTGTAAACGGGAATATGGATGATAAAGGGGTCCGGTTGCGGGACGGTGTGCCAAAAAATTGTTCAAGGGACGGAGTTGTTTGGTTCTTTGTAATCGGGTGCCAGGTGGTGGGTTACAAACCATTTGGTTTGTGTTATCGGGGTGGAATGCCTTGGTTTGTGGCCGATTCGGGAAAAAGGAGGACAAGGTTCCCCGCCCCGATGTGCGTTCGGCAAGTGTATAAGCGATGAAATGGGTCTTTCGGGGCCCGGCTGGTAGGTAGGCAGATTTTTCATCATCTAACGCTGCTGGTGTGGAAAAATCCCGGTAGTGAACGGTTTAGGAAAAGGCGGGGCATGACTTTGTCCGATGGGCGATTAGCATAAGCGAACCGGTCGATGATGCATCGAAACGGGCCATTCATGTCGAAACCAGAGGGTAAAAGGATTCCTATCCTGGGACCAAGTCGGGGAACCTATTTTCCTTCCCTAGCAACGTGCGGTGTACAGATGAAATGAACTCAACCCAGGCTTTTCCGTGCAACTTGGGAACCTGTCGTGCATATAGACGCCTAGTGGCTGATTGTTGCCAGGACGTAAAAGCCAAGGGATATCGGTGGGGAGCCCTGCACACGGGGGCGGATTGATTCGCAGTAGCTAGGGAAGCTCCGTAATGGGCCAAGGGGTTGACCGGACTGGGTCTGGAAAGATCAAGTGGAAAACGAGGAATCACACCGATCCTGCAGTCCACACAACCATCATAGTGGACACACGTTGTGCACCGTTGATTTTGCGGGGTGAGAGAAGGGGCCGGATCACACGAGAGTGTTGGGTCCGGTTCCGTGAGAGGGGTTCGCGGTTGAAATACTGGATCTACTCGATGTCGCACAGATGCCTGGCATGGCCAAGGCGGTGATAAAAGCCAAAGCTAACCGAGGGCTCTCCGGGTACGAAATTGGATCATTCCATAGTGGCACTGATGAAACCCTTGTCATGGGGGCGGGGCGAGGGGAGGATCCATCCTAACGAGGACTGTAGGATAGCGTTAGGGAGCACAACCCACTTGTAGTTTTGTGTGTCACGTCGCGCCCTATGAGGGATATAGGGGGCCTCCTGAAAACCGTCGCAGGTTTCAAACGGGGCCCAGGGTTATCGTTGTAAGGAGCAAAGACGGTGAGCGTTCCGGGAAAGAGCAGGACGAAAGATTCCTGTCCGGTATGAGTCAGGAAGATCAGTAAGGCAAACCCATTGGGGAAGGCGTCGAGAGGCGTAGTCGATGTCGAAATAGGGAAACCTATCCTTAGGAACGGAGTGGGGGGTGAACTATACTACCTACTGTTCTGGCGTCTGGCGGTATCCGGCGCATAGGGGGGACCCCATAGGGAACCACGGGGGATTCGGATATTTGATCTAACCGCCCAGGTGTAAAAAAGGGCTAGGAAGAGAGTACCCTTCAAGGGGAACCTGTGAATGGGGTCGAATCAAAACCCAAGTAGTGTTGAAACCCTTGTCATGGGGGTGGAGCAGAGGGGTTGAATGTCCATCCCGGTTCAGCTAACGCACCATTTGAAATAATTTGAAATAAGGGGATGATTGTAGGTTGGATTAAGCAATATCGGATTGTAATCCGTCCAGGGGAAATATCGGGGAATATTGGATGCATGGTTCTGGGTTGAGCGTAATGGTGGGACCGAGTGGATGCAGAGTTTTATTTTTTGCCTAGGGTTAGGAGGGTGGAAATCCCGAAACCAGGTGGGGGAAGGGACGACCCCCAGAATATCCACAATGGGGGATAGTTCGTAAGGTAACCAACTCGTTCCCGCTTTGTCTCTGATTCCCGCGGATGCCGCTTGTGGAAGTCTTCCTTGGATGTGGTGGGTTGGGTAGGAAACTCTGCAAATCGAAGAAGAGGGATGGCTAAGCGGGGGAAGGAAATAAAGGAGCATGTGAGGTAGGGAATTGCATGAGATGACGGAAAGGTCCCATCCAATAGTAAGGGGCTGGGCTGACTACTATGGTGCCTTTGGTCCCTCACGTCTAAGGAAAGTCCTATGCAGTTTCAATGGGGATGTCCCGGGAGGACCCAATTATGATTCACCTTTGCCAAAAATGGGAACGATTGCGTGGCTCATCGTACCACCCACATTACGGAGTAATGGAATGGGGAAATCAATTGTTTCACCGAAAGGGTTCGCTGTCATCCAACCCTGGGTTTTAAAACATAGGCGAAAAGCAACAGGAGAAAACCATGCGAATGGCTGGCTAATTATATAATAATATAATTAATAATAATGCTATATATCCGGTTTGTATTTTCCTTTTTACCTAATTATATGCGATTGTAGTTATCGTGAATTTTATAATTTATATTCTTCATTAAAAATATCATTGGTTAGAAAATACCCTCGGGGTGTGATTCGTGGGCAAGGATAAGGAACCTAAAATTACCTATTTTTGAGGATGACACCGTATTTGGGATGCAACCGAGGTGGGATAAGGTCAGGGCCCAAATGTATTTTTATTTTGTAATATAATAAAAATATTGTTAATATGAATCAATGAAGGAATTTCTAAAGATGGGGGAGGAAATCCCCCCTAAAAACTTTGTTCCAGAATTCACATCCAGGACAGAGGGGTTGCCCAAATATTGCAATACAGGTATGCGGATTCGATTTCCCTTTTGATTATGAATCATAAAAAAATAGGACTCCCTCTGGTTTCCCCTATTCTGTAATCATTAAGGTCCGGAGATCCATTACGGAAAGAAAGTGGGTTTTTACCCAATCCATCTTGAGAATTCAGAATTGGGAAAGAGGTCATTTGATGATGTTTTGAACCCTGAATCTGGTCCAAAGCCCTGGGTGGGATAGCACACTAGATCTGGGGCCCACATAACAACCCTCGAGATCCTGGTCTGTTATGGGAGTAACCGCGGGTAGTTTCGCGAGTACAGTATGGGGGATGGCATCTGATTTCTCCCTATTATGTGGGATAGTACCTTCCCTCCATTGTTGGCATATGTTGATGAAACCTCGATTCCCAGGTCCCTTCCGTATTACCGCTGCACATTCCTTTGGGTGTAATTTTTAGAATTATTGGTTAGAATTATCGGATTGATTGTGTCGAGGTCTTTTCTCGCCCGGATAGGATTGTTCGTGGATATTCCTATTGGTTCTATCATATACCGATATATTTTTTTGTAATTTATATATAATAAATGATTAGTAATAAAGTATTTTTTACGGAATTGTGCTGGTGCAGATTATAATAGTGAATCACCCTTGTCAACTATAACGTTTTGCATTTTACCATACATAATCATATAAATTATAAAAATAAAAATAGGTAAATACGGGGGGAGGATAGCCTCGTTTTTGCACTATCTATGGCTGTTCCGTAAGCTGTATAAGCGATGAGGGTTGTGATGGGTTTCTCAGGAACTGGATGGTAGGTAAAAGGCTGGATGCTGCTGGGCTGGAAACATCCTGGTGGTGGGTGGTTTAGAAAGAAGCGGGACCATAGCTTCGTCTGATGGTGGTTGAGGGAAATCGGGAGTGAACGGGTCGATTTCATATTGAAAAGAATAGTTCATGACAGAACCGTGGTGTAGCATGGCACGGTGGGGGAAGTGACGGAGGAAAACCTAAATCATAGTTGATGTCAAAAATGATGATGGGAGGGTCCGCTCCCTCTAGCGTGGGTCCCGTGCAAGTTCTACGTATGGCAATGGAACAAAAGAACCTGTCGTGTGGAACAGGTAGCTGAATGTCATTGATTAGAGTCAGTGTTCGAAGCAGGGAATTGTGTGGGGACATGGGACCTGAGCTGCTGGGCAGGATAGTATGATGGATGATGTCAGGGCATTCCAGCGGGGGAATTGGTAGGAACGGATCCTTCCGCTGTGGGCAACCCAGTGTCTGTTGCCGCGCACAGGGGCGGATTTGTCTGTAGTAACGGGGGGATCCTTGTAATGAGAATAGGATTCAGGGGACAGATTTTGGAGGATTATCGGATTCCCAAAGGGACATTCCTATCACCAAGTGTCGTGTCGTTTTCTAATTAAGGGATGGGGGAGTCCCCCAAAAATCGGCAGGTGGTACTCAGGTTTTGGATCGACCCGAGCTGCTGTTGTAAAGAGTAATGGTGGTGATCATCCTGGGAAAAGGCGGGGTGAAGGATTCCTGTTCGTTGTAAGTTAGGGGGATTTGTGAGGCGAATTAGTGGGGGAAGCATCGAAAAGCTCAGTCGATGTCGGAACAAGGGACCTATCCTTGGGGTGAAGCCATGGGGAATGCGAATCATCTATCGTTCTGGCAGCATCCGGTGTACAGAGGAAAATAACCCTGAGAACAGGGTCGAATCAATCCATAGTAGTGATGAAACCCTTGTGATATGGACGGGGCGAAGGGGTTGAATGGTCCAGCCGGGGTTAGCCCACGCACAATACAGAACACAAGCGGGGGGATACAGGAAACGTAACACTGGACTGGTGGGTTCCGAATGGGCCAAATCCTATGGAACCAATTGGGGGCCGCATAATGTGAGAATAGTGCATGTGGTTCTGTGGGAGGGTTGGTTGAGATGTCAGACCTCCCCGACAGCAATAATATCTTAGAATCAGAATACAGGTAATTTTTATAATAAAATCAGTTAGAGAATTGGGGTACAGGATATGGGGTTTAGGATTTATGTACATAGGGAATTGTTATGTAGTTTATTTTTACATAAATAAATATAACTAGATGGGGGGTAAGGAACTTCGTATGAGGGGGACAACAATCTGCGCGGTGCGTCATAAAGGCCGCGGGGCGATGGCGGGGGATGGCCAGGTCACCTTTAGTGAGCAGCTAATTCTAAAGCATCAGGCTAACAAGGTACGTAGGTTGCATAAGAATCGTGTGGTGGCTGGATTTGCTGGTTCGGTAGCTGATGCGTTCACTTTATTTGAAACATTTGAGGTGCAGTTGGAACAGCATCAGGGGCACCTACTCCGCTCCGCTGTTCATTTAGCAAAAAAATGGCGTTCTGATCGTGCGTTGCGTCGTTTGGAGGCCATGTTGATTGCGATGGATAGTGAGGATATGCTTCTGGTTTCCGGGGGTGGGGAGGTAATTAAACCTGATGATGACGTATTGGCGATTGGTTCGGGTGGTGGATACGCAATGGTGGCAGCACGGGCCTTGAAACGATATGCAGGGCAATTGGAGGCATCCGTTATGGCAAAGGAAGCATTACTGCTTGCCAGTTCTATTTGCGTTTATACCAATGATTCGATTGTGGTAGAGGAGGTTGACAATGGCAACAAGGGAACTATCGAGCGCTGATACTTGGACGCCACGGGAAATCGTAAATCAGTTGGATCAGTATATTGTAGGGCAGGCGGCTGCGAAGAGATCGGTGGCTATTGCCTTAAGGAATCGATATCGCCGTTCGCAATTGCAAACGGAATGGCAGGAGGAGGTGACTCCTAAAAATATTTTGATGATTGGACCTACTGGGGTAGGAAAAACGGAAATTGCGCGTCGTTTGGCACATCTTGTTCGAGCACCCTTCCTTAAGGTCGAGGCAACAAAGTTCACCGAGGTAGGTTATGTAGGACGTGATGTGGAGTCGATGATCCGTGATTTGGTGGAGATTTCCATCCGGATGATAAGGGTGGAGAGAATGAAGGCTGTGAGGGAGGAGGCTAGCAAACTTGTGGAGGATAAGCTTCTAACCTTATTGGTTCCTGATAAGTCGCCCAAGGAGGGTACAAATCCCTTTGCGTCCTTGTTTTTTGGGGGTTCCCCCTCTGAATCGGTGGATGATGATGAAAAGCAGATACAGGAAGAGGAAATACGAGAGGCCAGGGAACAAAAGAAAAAACCCTTGTTGGCTGGGGAATTGGAGGGGGAGATTGTGGAAATTGATGTAGAGGATACTTCCCCTGTGGTACCCATGCCCGATCTGTTGGCCGGTTTTAGTGGGGACCTCTGGGGTACGCAAATGTACGATATGTTGCAAACCTTTTTGCCGCGTCGGACGAAAAAATTGCGTCTTCCTGTGAGAGAGGCACGTGAGGTACTGATTCAGCAGGAGGGACAAAAGCTAATTGACAATGAACAAACGGTTCGGGAAGCCTTACATCATACAGAGCAATTGGGTATGATCTTTCTTGATGAGATTGATAAGATTGCAGGCAAGGATCGTCAGGGTCCTGACGTATCGCGTGATGGTGTACAGCGTGATATTTTGCCTATTGTGGAAGGATCCACAGTGATGACAAAATATGGTCCCGTCAAAACAGATCACATTCTGTTTATCGCTGCGGGTGCGTTTCACGTTGTCAAACCTTCTGATTTAATTCCTGAATTGCAGGGTAGATTTCCTATACGGGTGGAATTGCATGATTTACGTGCCGATGATTTTGTTCGTATCCTTACGGAACCACAAAATGCATTGATAAAGCAATATACTGTGTTGTTGGAAACGGAACGCGTATCGATCCATTTTACAGAGGGGGCCATTTGTGAGTTAGCTGATTTGGCTGAACAGGTCAACCGCAATACGGAAAATATAGGGGCGCGACGTTTGTCTACCCTGTTGGAACGTCTCTTGGAGGATTATTCCTTCGAAGCCCCTGAATTGGGGGACAAGGAAATAGAGATTACGGCTGATTATGTACGGGAACGGTTGGCGGATGTTGCAGGGGATCAGAATATTAGTCATTACGTTCTATAGGTATTTTATATATAATATTAATATATATAAAAATTAAACCTGTTTATGTGTTTATTCTTCTCTGTATGTCGTCAGGTGTCCCCCATTCTCGTAGTTCTATCGAACTGCTGAAGGGGGAACCTTGGTATGCTTTTTATAGGAGTAGGTTTGGTCCTCCTAAGTTATAGGCATCTTGGCAATAATTATTTTGTTCTATGGACGGTAGGGCCAAAAGGGCAGTATTCCGTTGGGGGTGTGAATTTCTGAACAGGGTTTTTGGGGGGGATTTCCCCCCATTCTGGGTGCTTCCTCCATGGATTACTATATAAAATACATTTATTATATTAAAATTAGGAAACGTATGTTTTGGTTTTCTAACTTTGTCCTCTCTTTTTTTACCCATTCACTATTAGTGCCTGGACCATCCCGATTCGTTAAAATGGGGATCTTGGCCGCATATCGGACCTGGGGGTTCAGTCTCGGGAGTGGGGATAGGCAACTCACCCCCTATCAGGTAATAAGGGGTTGTTGATATGAAGACAGAACTAAATTTCCCGGGGCCCCCCCTTTTTCGGACGAAGTGAAAATCGTGAAAATAGGGAAATTGGGAACCACAAAATCAGATAAAATGAGTTATATTCTAGAGTCCATTGTCAACCGTCCATTCCCGGGAATCAGGTATTCCTGTGAGGATTCGGGAAACCTGGGGCCCCACCTAACTCATCCTTACAATCCAGAATTAGGAAAAAACCACCCAAGGATATTTCAGGTCCGAAGTTTGGCCAAGAGCCGTTTTTCCCTATGTACATAGTCAGGCCCCCGTGGGAATAGATTGATTGCAGACATCATATCGCGAATGGACGATAAAGGGGATCCAATCTTATGGGGATCATATTTCTTTTGTGGCAACGTGGGGGAAGGACAGGGTATGGGTGGATTTCCCGCATCTTCCTTATAATTGTCGTGGCTCTTGTGATTGCATTATTTCCCCATAGGACATGGGGGCAGAAAGAGTCTGTACCACAGACGAAAGCTTGGGGTCGTGAAATTCCCCTTAGTGCCAAGAGGGGACGTATCCTGGATCGTAGGGGATTTCCTTTGGTGGATAATGTACGTACCTACAATGTGGTTGCTATGCCTGTACAAGTAAGTCGACCGGGGGTAACCGCCCATACGCTAGCATCTATCTTGCGGGCTCCCGTGGGGAGAATAAAGGAACAGCTAACTCAACGAAGACCTTTGGTGTATTTGTTCCCCTGGGGGAGGCATATCCGACCCGAGCAGGAAAAGAAACTACGTTCTGTTCATCTGCCTGGGATTGTCCTCTTGGATGATACCCGGCGTATTTATCCCTACAAGCATCTGGCAGCGCATATTCTTGGCTTTATAGGCAAGAATCATCAGGGTTTGGCTGGTTTAGAACACACTTATGAGCATCATCTCCGGGGTAGAGATGGTTCTGTCCAATTCGCTCCTCCATTTCGATATGGGGTTTCCCCAGATAGGGGATCAGATCGCTTTTATCCCCCCCGTGATGGGGATGATTTGATAACCACCTTGGACCTGGTTATTCAACAAACGGTTGAAAAGGTTCTGGACCGGGCCATGGTCCAGTATCGGCCGGTTTCCGCCTGGGTACTCGTTATGAATCCTCGTGATGGGGCGGTATTGGCTATGGGAAATCGGCCTACCTTTGACCCCGAACAATATCATCAGGAAAAGGGGGAGGTATTATTCCGGAATTTACCCATTTGGAAAACCTATGAACCAGGCTCTACATTCAAAATTGTCACCTTGGCTGCTGCTTTAGAGGAGGGGAGGGTAAACCTGAAGGAGGGTTTTTTCGATCCGGGATTCACCCGGGTAGGAAAAACTCATTTGCATTGTTGGAAGGAAGGAGGCCATGGATGGCAAACATTCCTGGAGGTAATGGAAAATTCCTGCAATCCAGGCTCCATTGCGCTAGGGGAACGATTGGGTAAGAATGTGTTGTCGACTTATATTCAGCGGTTGGGATTTGGCAAAAAAACAGGGATAGACCTTCCAGGTGAGGCCAATGGCATTACTTTTCCAGCGGATCGTATGGAAGATGTGAGATTCGCAACCACTTCTTATGGGCAAGGCATTTCCGTAACATCCTTGCAACATGCTGCGGCGATTGCCAGTATGACCAACGGGGGTTGGAAAGTGACACCCCGTTTGTTACAGGGTTGGCGTAATCCTAGAAGGGATGTTCACCAGACGTCTTCTGTACCATACAAGCACCCTATACGCGTTGTTTCCGCCTCCACTTCACAACAAATTCGTTATGTACTTGAAAGTGTGGTGGCACGCGGTACAGGGCGACGTGCTTTTTTGGAGGGTTTTAGGGTAGGGGGCAAGACGGGAACAGCACAGCAGGTGGGGAAAGAGGGACGCTATCTGAAAAATAAAAATTCCATTGTTTCCTTTATTGGAATAGCACCCTCCGATGACCCACAATTACTGGTGTATGTGGCAGTGGATAGACCCCGGGGTGTTGAATCCCGAGGTGGTACGATCGCAGCCCCACTGTGTAGGGATATTTTGGCAGAATCTTTGCGTTATTTGCATGTTCCTCCACGTAAACAGCAAATTCCACCGGTGAAGGGGTGAAGAGGGTTTACCTCTATGATTCTATGGTCGTTGGGGTCTTTTTGGCCATGAACTGGGATCAAAATACTAGGTCGATCGATCCACCTGGGAAGATCTGTGGTTAAAGGCCCGTGTCTGGTTGAAAATTCCAGCCTGGTTGTTACTCCATTCCCTACTTGAAGGATTTTTCTATTGGGTTGCTGATTCTATTTCCGTGGTGGGAACTCCATTTTCCGATAAGGGGAGCCCGGTCCGGAGGAAAACGTTTGGTGCCCTTTGAGTCAGGATTTTGACCGGGGGCCTGATTGGATTCATAGGGGGCTTCCCTTACAAAATAATTAGGGGGGTCTTTTACAACCTTTCTTGGCCAACGTTGATGAATCATGGGGAGTTTATTCATCCAGAAAACAAATCCTAATTTATTTTTCTTACCTTATTTTTTATATATTATGGGAAACTTAGGGGGTCAGAGCGGCTATTATTCTATCCTTTGCGAATTTATTAAATGTTTTAATTATATATGTTATATATGCCATATGTGCCAAACGAATGTACGATTTTAAAAATGGTTACAATACACAAAAAGGGTGGGGGTATGGTTTCATTCCCATGAATGCGAAAAGGTGTGTGTTGTGACCATAACTTTAGTCATTATTGCCCTTATCCTCATTGTTCTGTTCTGTATTTGGTTCAGTTCTGTTCGTATTGAAGCAGATTTATATAAAGGTCCTAAGGCGGAAAGAGGTACGGTATCGATTCGGGCTATGTATGGCCTTATTAGGTATCAGATTAAATTAGATGAAATTGGATTTATTAATAAAAAAAAAGGATTTCTATGGTATGCAAGGATAAGGGAGACATTTCAATTGGATCATATGAAGAGGACGAAGAGGAAGGAGGAGAAGAGTGTAAGGATAGATGATAAAATAATACGCAAATCTATAAAGTTCCTCCAACAACTCATACTTTATTTACCTTTCGTACGATCCCTTATGGGGGCTTTTTTGGGGGTTGTCCGTTGTGAACACCTTGTTTGGAGGACCGAGATTGGTACTGGGGATGCTGCCGATTCGGGGTGGATCACAGCCCTCGTATGGATGGGTAAAACATGGACGATCCAGTGGTTGGTACGCAATGTACAATTTCTAGCCCCGCCCCAATTGGGAGTTCAGCCCTGTTTTACCCAGAAACGTTTTGTGGTTGAGATTCATGGTATCATTCATTTTCAGATTGGACATGCTATCCTTGCTGTGAAGTCCTTGTTTTTAAATAGGTTACGGGACATCATGCGTGAATCCCTTTATCACCAGCGGGGGTAACCCCAATTGGGAATGGGTATACGTTGGGGGAATACGAACCAGGGAGGAGCTCATGTGATGGGCCAACATCCGATTCAGGGATTGATGGAAACAGCCATGGAGAGCATCCGAGAGATGGTTGACGTCAATACGATCATTGGTGATTCTGTTGAAACACCTGATGGGCAAACTATCATTCCCGTTTCACGTGTAGGTTTTGGTTTTGCCGCTGGGGGAAGTGAGTTTTCCGCCTGTTCTATGCAAGATGCTAAAGGAGCTATGGTCCGTAAGGGTGGAGATGGGGGAATCCCCACCCATGGTGATGTTCCTAAGGATTATCCCTTTGGTGGGGGGAGTGGGGGTGGGGTTTCCATCACCCCGGTGGCCTTTCTTGTGGTGAACAGTGGTGGTCAGGTGCAACTCTTAAACCTTAAGGGGGGTCATCATCTCTATGACCGACTGATCGAAATGACACCTTCTCTGCTCGATAAAGTAAAGAACGCGATGCAAAAAAATGGTAGTGAGTCAGCAGATGGAGGGACGCAGAGCAATAATGGTGGGTAGCAACAACCCAACTCATCGCCGTCGTTCGGATGATGAGTGAAGTTTGCCTTTCGGATATTGTTACGAATCCCCTTCCCGATTCTGAAGAGGGATATGGATTTCATAGGGAAATATGGATAGTGCAACAGCGAAAGGGGTACCGATGTACCCTGCGTTGATTCCCCTGTAACTGGGGGGACCTTTCAACCGCATCCCGGAGTGTCGTGTAAATTCTCGTGGGGCCCCCTTGTATGTTCTGAGAGTTCCCGGTGACCCCGTAACCCTTTGTGGGGAGATTTGTTACCGTGTCTTGGGCAGAAAGTTCTGGTTGGTGGGGCATTTCTGGTACATAGTGACTGTTGTTCTGAAGAGTTACGAATCAGGGATAGGTATGGAGCATATTTTTTCCTGCTTGCATCATACATTTTGCCTTTCACAATAGGGATACCTTATGCTAAAACGATGGTTACAGAGAGAATATGAAAGGCGGAATACTCAGGGGGGTGAATGAGGATCACTGGGGGTGCCTTTTACACTGCAAAAAACCACAAAAAAGGGAGATAGAATCCCCCCGGTCCCCATCCTACACCATGATTTTTTTCTGGTAACAGCGGGGAAGGGGACATATATCGTTTGCTTATATCTATAGTTTGTGAGAATGGTGATGGGGAAGGAAATTTTATCGTATGGGTTGCAGTGGAATAGATTTTGCGATTACCGGTTTACGGGCATAGGCCGTTTCCACTGCGCGTTTTGCATTGATCTTCCCATAACCAAACCAGAGACTATGCCCCTCGGAATCGTAATCGCCACGATATTTTCCGCATAGATCAGGGGAGGTGTCCTTAATTTTATCCGCCGTCTCATGGAGAATCTTTTTTGCTTCCCGTGCCGAGAGGTGGGGATTTGTCGATAGAACAAGGGCTGCTATGCCTGCTACCAAGGGTGTGGCACTTGAGGTTCCACCAAATGTGCCTGTGTAATGGGAGGATGTAGCGTATCCACCGGGTTCACGATCCGTGGTCCAGATCCCCAACCCAGGAACATAGTCCCGATTGTAGGGGTTGGCATTGTTGCTGGGTGCGCAGCAATTGATTTCTTTTCCCCAGGAGGAGTAGGCGGCGCGTGTACCGAGGCTGGTAGTGGCTGCTACGGTGAAATTGGCGGGGTGGGCGGCGAATCCGTTTAGGATAGGACGTTCTATCCTAACAATTTCCTTGTTCTTGAGGTAGTAGTAATGATCCCCACTCAGGGGCAGGTTATCATTACCGGCGGCTACGCAAACGATGCAGCCCTTGCCGTCCGGTCCCCCTGATTGTTCTAATTGTCCAAATAATTCCGCTAATGAGGTGGGTATGGGTCGGTAGGAAGGCATAATGGGTCCCCAGCTGCAGGACAGAACGCGGGCATACCTGCCTACGGTTTGAAAGAGTGAGTATAGGGTGGCATCATCGATGCGGAGGGGCATGCGTACGGGCATCCAGGCACATCCGGGGGCTACCCCTACTGTTCCCCTTCCATTTTCCTCCGCGATAGCTACACCGGCACAGGCGGTACCGTGTCTTTCACTAGCCCGTTTGGCGCTCGGATCATTGGTATGATCTGCATAATCAAGGGGATGAATGATTTTTCCTTCACCCACTAGATCTGGATGTTGCAAATCGAAGCCATCGTCAATGGTCGAAACAACGATAGAACGGGATCCCCGTGTGATGTACCAGGCATCGGGGGCGTATACACCGGCCTCAGGTACGAGTTGGACGCGACGTTCAGGGGAGTGCAGATGCCATTGTCGGGGGAAAAGGGAATCGGTTGGGATGTGTTGATGATGGGTGGTGAGATTTTCGTAGATATTGGGTTCAGCATAGGACACTTCAGGTGATTCCTTCAATTCGCAGGAAAGTTCCACGACATCCCTGTCCGTTTCAACCTCAACTACCAGATGATGGATCTCTTCCCGCAAAACCTTGAGACGGAACTTTTCTACAATTCTCTCTCTTTCTACTACGGTAGTTTGGTTGGTGAAGGAAAGTAGGATGCAACGGGTGACATCGTAGGATGAGGCGGGATCCATGACGGATTGATAGGTGGGCTGAACGTGGATTGCTTCTTTCCCGATCCGTGAGAGTGTTGCAGAATCTCCCCCCTCTACAGTGTCCACAAGACAGGCGTCCTGGGATAAACGTTGGACGGACTGGACACCGGGTAGAGAGGCTAAATCGGTCATTGCCTTCGTACGGTTGGGAACTACAAAAAATCGGTCGGTGGCGGGTTGTACACTGATTCTCTTCCCACCCCGCAAAAGTTCAAGGTTTGCCATGTACAACACACCGGCCTTCCTAATTTTTATTTTTACAAAAATTATATTTTTATGTCAAAATATCAGTAAATTGGGGGTACCAAATTCCTTGAACCCATACCATGTTGCAGGCAAGAAACTGAGGGATCCAGTATATCATAAAGCATAACAGGGGTGACAGTTGGCCTAGTTCCCATCTTAGAACATTTTTTATAAATTTTAGAGGATAGGGGGCAGGGACAGTGCGGGTGCTCAAGACACAGGTATGGTGTCTTTTATGGAATGGGATCTTCTTGTGGGTAATGGGGGGGGGGTGGTTCATTACAGAGAATTCATTCCGAGCGGCGGCTATGGAGAGTGCGTGGGGGAAGGATGAGGAAGAAGAGGGGGATCAACAGCCTGCCCTGTTACCCCCTTCCCAAGGGGAGAAGGATGCTGTAACAACACCCACGCCCGATTTGGCCCCCACCGCGTATGCCGCTGTTTTGATGGAGCGTTCTTCGGGACGCGTTTTGTACGCCAAGCGTCCCCACGAACCACGGTTGGTGGCAAGTATTACAAAAATTATGACGGCTATTATTGCCTTAGAACATGGTCATTGGGATGACATCGTTACCGTTCCTCCCTATGCGGTAGGAGCGGAGGGGTCTTCTATTTATTTGCGCGCGGGGGAGAAGGTTCCCCTGGGGAGTTTGTTGTACGGGCTTTTGTTTCGCTCTGGTAATGATGCTGCCATTGCTATTGCAGATCATATAGGTCAATCTATACATGGATTTGTTTATTTAATGAATGAAAAATTACAGCACCTCGGACTTTGTAATACCCAGTTTCAGAATCCACATGGGTTGAACACACCCGGGCATTATGGTTCTGCCTATGACTTTGCCAAGATTGCGGCTTATGCACTACATAATAACAATTTTCGTAAAATTGTGAGTTCTCAGGTGGCCATTGTACCTTGGCCTGATATGCCCAATGGACGAAAATTCTATAATAAGAATAAGTTGTTGCGTTTGTATCCCTGGGCGGACGGTGTTAAAACGGGGTATACAAAGCGGTCCGGCCGCACTCTAGTTTCCTCTGCTACTAAGAATGGTATGCAGTTGGTAGCTGTCACTCTTAATGATGGAAATGATTGGCGTGATGCCATTAATATGTTTGAATACGGTTTTTTACAGTATCGTCTGCGGACTTTGGTGCGTTCAGGTCAGATCCTACCGTCGTTTGGATCGAAAGATCGGAAATGGCCAACAGATGTGGGGATTGCTGTGGGGGGTGAATTTTCCTATCCTCTGTCCTCGGAGGAGGAGAATCATGTTGAAATCAGGCCGGTGATCGCCTATCCTTTCTCCCGGTTGCAAGGTACTAAGAATCCAATAGGTCGTGTACGTATTGCATTGGGGCAACAATCATTGGGTTCGGTGCCCCTTCATTCTGTTATGCGGCAGCGTTCCTTGGCGTCCTGTTGGCATGAGGTGGTGTCCCGGGCCGTTGTACGGGGGAGGGATGTTCCCTGATTATTGATTTATAATCCCCCGGGAATTTGTTGCTAGTTACGGGTGTATAGCGTCCGTGGCAGAGCATTCCGTTGGGGGTGGAAATTTCCGAACAAGTGTATCGAGAAAGCCGTATGAGTGGTGGAGGTTGTAATTGGCGGAGCTGGTTGGTAGGAGCAGGCTTCCAACCATCTAACAATGCTGGTGTGGAGATACTCCGGTGGGTGAGCGGTTTAGGAAAGTGAACCATTCGAGGACGCAGCATCGAAAGGAACGGTTCATGTCCAAACCGAGGTGTGTGGTTCCACGTCGGGAGAATCTACGGAGGATGACCTACTTACGATCCGGGCGGCATGCGGCGTATAGACCGGATGGAACCTAATCTAGGCGCTTATACGGAACTTGGGAGGTCGTGCGCCGAGCTAGGTGCAAAAAAGATGAAAGGAGCAGACCCTTTTTGGAACCGATCGATAGATAGTAGGTTCCAAACCTCCCTAGCGCGTCTTATGGTAAAGGCATGGGTCGTGAGCGGCTAGGGAAAAGGCGAGGCATGACTTTGCTTGGTGAACGTTGAGGAAGATGAGCGCAAGCGAACCGGCCGGCAACGTATCGAAGGGGGAAATTCAAATCCGGGCAGATGTAAACACGTCGGGTAGGGATGGCATCTCAGCCAACCCCCTCACAGAACCATACGTACTACTCTTGCATTATGTGGCTCTTATGGTTCCATAGGATTTTGCCTAGTCTGGTGTTACGTTTTCCGTGTCTTCCTCTGGGTGTAAGGGTCCAAAGTATGGACGGCACGAGTTGGCTATTCAGGTACTCCCTACCTTACTCTCCGTTTTTGCTTCTATGTACTCATAACATTCTATATATTAATCCCTTTATGCTATATGTAGGCTTTTATTGAATCTGTCTTTTAATTTATTTTAAAAGCCTTACTATTCAAATACAAATGTTTTGGGGTAGGGGCCATCCCTATCATTCCCAATCTAAATCTTGTATGAATAGTGTTCTGTGCACCTGTCCCCGCCACGTAAGTACCGGTTCAATCGAACATGATTCATTCGTTATGGGGCCTAGGGATGTACTCTGGGACATCCCTAGGGAAGGGGAGGAGCTTCCCCCACCCGATCTCCAGTTTCCTGGCACTCTCTACTCTTCTAGAGTTTTTTTCTCTGTGTATGATTCCGAAGGGTTGGATCGGGGTCCCCCGCTACAGATTAGAACTGCATTTTGTTCACAATTCCGGTAGGCAACTTCTTTCTTGTTCGGATTGCCCCGGAGGACTGCGAACCTAACCAATGAGCATAGGACATCAATCAGCGGTGGTAAGTTCCTAATCCTTTTTTGTGTTTGCAGGGTACTAAAACCTCAATAGGCCGTGTACGTATCATTGGGACAACGATCATCGCGGGTTTGGTGTCCCCCCATTTTGTTATATGGCAGCGTTTTGGGGTGTGTAGGTATGTGGTGATGTCCTACGGCTACTCTTACGGGAGGGGTGTTCCTTGATTCATGTCCTCTGGGGGTTGTTGTTGGTTACGGGTGTAGTAGCGTCCGTTTGGACGGGACGCCTGGAAGAGGTGAGTATGGCGGCTTTGAATGGGGCACAGGGAGCTATTCAGGTATGTATTGGCTTGTTGGGTGTGATGGTCCTTTGGATGGGGATGATGCGGCTAGCAGAGGTAGCCGGGGTGTTGGGAGTATTGGCCCGTTGGTTGCGGCCCGTTGTCAGGCGCCTTTTCCCCGATGTACCTGTGGATCATCCAGCCCATGGTTACATTGTATCGAACATCGTAGCGAACTTATTTGGATTGGGGAATGCGGCTACGCCAAGCGGTATCAAGGCTATGCAACAACTGCAGGAGTTGAGTTTTGACAAGACTGTAGCTACCCCGGCTATGTGTACGTTACTGGCACTCAATACTTCGGGGCTTACTTTGGTACCCACCCTTCTATTGGGTTTGAGAATGCAGTACCATTCCAAGGACCCCACATCCATTATTGTTCCTACCCTACTGGCTACTACGGCAGCAACTATAGCGGCGTTATTTTTTGATCGAGTATTTCGTTACTATGTCTTTCGTTACCTTCCCAATCGTTCCCGTAAGCCATAGAGGGGTGTGGTGGTTTCTGTGTTTTTCGAGGTGTTATCCAATCTTAGTAGGATTTTTGTGCCCTTTTTACTATTGTTCATTCCTATCATAGCTTATCTCCGTCGTATCCCTTTGATGACGGTTTTTGTGGAGGGGGCTGAGCAAGCCTTTCCTATGGTTCTTTCCCTTTTACCCCATCTGGTGGCGATGATGGTAGCGATTGCTGTTTTTCGGGAGAGTGGTGCACTTACGCTACTTGTGGATTTTTTTGTACCGTTGTTGGAGTTTGTTTCCATTCCCAAGGAAGTATTTCCCCTAGGATTTTTGCGCTCCCTCAGTGGAACGGGATCATTGGCCTTTGTGGAGGATCTCTTGCGGCACCACGGTCCGGATTCTTTCATTGGTAATCTTGCTTCGACGATTCAGGGTAGCACAGATACAACACTCTATATACTGGCTGTCTACTTCGGGTCTATTGGGATCCGTAAGGCTCGCTATGCTCTCATTGTCGGCTTGTTGGCTGATACGGTTGGTTTTTTGGCTTCAGTTTTGATATGTCATCGCTGGTTTTGTTGAATCCCAAGTTCTATATCAGGTTATTGTAGGATTTAGGATAAAAGTTTTGACGTGGTTTTGTTATGTCTATGTGGTGGCTGCGGTGAAGATAGTATTTTTTCATTTGGTTTCATACTATTGATATGGGAAGGATCCGGTGATTATGGTTTCCTCCTTGTTGTCTTTGTTTTTTACCCTGTGTATGGTATGGACCTTAATGAAATTTGATCAATCCTATTATCGTCATATAGTGGTGTTGGAGAACAGTTCTCGTCGGGGGGCATTTCAGAACTGGGGTAGGGTGGCCAATGTATTACTTCCACTTGCATCCCTTTATTTTTTAATTTTTAATAATATCTACCTTGTGGGAACGATGGATCCCACATTTAAGGCAAAGTTGAAAGGAGGGTTATTGGGTGCACTTTTTTCGTTACCCGAATCGGTGCCTGAATGGTTAGTTTTTTCCGGTTTCCTCCTCTCCCCGTTTTTGCTGTGTCTCTTTTGGATATGGCCGACGTTTCGTTCCTTCATTGTGTCGGGATTGGGTTTAGATCCACAACGGTACGCTCACCGTTGTATGGTTTGCTGGGTGTTTTCCCTTTTCATTGTGACTGTGTTTGTGTGGGTATTCCTGAATCCCCCTAACCTTATGGAACACATTGGTAAGGGATCCTCCTCATCATTGATTGGGACTTTGCTGATTAACATTCTATTAATGAATGGTGTCCTTGCTTTATTGGTTGTAGGATGGGGTACTGGTCGCAGAAGTTGGCGAGGTATATGGGAGCGGTTAGGGTTGAATAAGAGGCCGACATGGAAGGGTTTTTTCCTGGTTTGTCTCCTTATTGTTGCCAACTTCATCGTGGAGGGGTTGGTGGTGGGGCTGATAGGAGATGATTTTTTTCACATACCACCCCCGGCTCCTGTTGTTCCTCCGTTGGCTTGGGTTACGGTTCCCCTTTTAGGGATATGTCCAGGTGTCGGTGAGGAGCTACTGTTCAGGGGGGCTCTCCAACCGCGTGTGGGGATTCTGGTTTCCAGTGTCGCGTTTTCCTTGTTTCATTTTGCTAACGGTTATAGTTGGTTTGAATTCCTATTCCTATTCATGGGATCCTTGTTGCTGGGTTGGGTGGCGCGCCGGTACTCATTGTGGTTATCCATGTGGGGCCATGCCCTTTATAATGTTATGGTTTTTTCATGGACTTTTCTTATCGCCATGTAGTGGTGTTGGAGAACAGCCCCCCGTCGGGGGGCATTTCAGAATTGGGGTAGGGTGGCCAACGTATTACTTCCACTTGTATCCCTTTATTTTTTAATTTTTAATAATATCTATCTTGTGGGAATGGTGGATCCCACATTCAAAGTGGAAAGGGGGGTTATTGGGTGTACTTTTTTCGTTGCCCAAATCGACGCCTGAATGGTTAGTTTTTTCCGGTTTCCTCCTCTCTCTGTTTTTGCTGTGTTTCCTTTGGGCATGGCCGACGTTACGGTCCCTCATTGTGTTGGGATTGGGTTTAGATTCGCAACGGTATGCTCATTTTGGAGTGAGGTTTATCCCAGGATTCCAATCTTGGTCTGTTTTTTCAGGTCTTTTGAATGATTAGTTGATCATGGGTGTGATTCTTATTGATAGCAGGAGTTTCAGGAGGGGGAATCCAGGCGGTTTTTCGGTAGAATGATTTGCAGAAACGGTTGTAAGAAAGAACGATATGGACAGGCCTCCAGTTTTATTACCATTCTCTTTCCTAGATTAGATTTTATCCTATTTTGTGCTGTAGAGTTCAGGAGTGGGTGGTTTGTGGTCCCCCCTAGGGATCCTTACATAGTATAAGGGGCATTACAGGGGTTCCTTTCCACGAAATCACGTGGTTGGGTATGATGGATAGGGCTGGCATTTCAGCCGGCCCTTTCACAGAACTGATATGTAATAGTCTTCCATTACGCGGCTTTTCTCAGCCCAATCTTCAGACCGTTTAGGTCCTACTTCGATTACAGAGGTGTTTTCTTCGGGGTTCTGGTGATCTCCTCGAGCGGGTTTCCCACTAAAGTTATCGTTTTACTGTTTTCATCAGGATGAGTCGGCCCCTTCGCCCCACCTTCACTACAAGGTTTCATCGCTACTATGGGCTTGATCTGACCCCATGTATGGGTCCCTCCTCCGTTATTCCTGGCCTTCCTTGCCTTGCCCCGCCTGGCAACGGCCAGGCGTCCGTGGTTGGGGGGACCCTATCAAGTTCCGTATAAGCGCGCCTTAGATTTGATTTCTTCCGCCTGTACAACCGTATGCCGCTCGGATAGTGGGTCATCTCCTGTAGCTCCTCCGGACGTGGGAACACACCCCTCGGTTTGGATGTGAATGGTCCTTTTTGCTTCGTTATCGAGCGGTTCACTCCCGCTGAGGTCCTTAATCCCCCACCTGATGAGAATTCTGGTCCCGCTTTTTCCTTAAACCGCTCGCCGTCGGAATGTTTCCATTTCAATCGATTTAGCGAGCGATTTTGTATGCGGTAATCAGGGTCATGTTGGAGTGAATGGTACTATTCCGTGATCCCCTGCGTTTACAAAATATTATAAAATTTTATAAAAACAAAAGGAACATCCCCTTGTCGCTAGCTGTTGCCCTTCATGAGTGAGTGAGTCAAGATGATGGTGGGGTGACAGGGTAGTAGTAGAGGACGTGTGCATATCAGGGTTGAGGATGTTTTTTTGTTTCCTGTCTGTGATACCATGGAGGCATGGTTCGATGGGTGCTCTTGTGATTCCGGTGGGTTCTTGATTTGGGTTTGTTTTTTGGATATTGGCAAATGGACCCTGAATCCCTTATCATGAGTAAGGGTGAAGGTCAGCGGTGGTGTTTCCTCTTGTTTCCAGGTTGAGACCCACCGGTTGGAGTCTCAGTGAATCCGTGGGGGAGCGTTTGGATCTGGATCTGATTGGTTATCCGTTTATGATATCCCTACATATCCCTACATAATATGGAAAGATTTTGTTGTTGCTTTTGCATTTCTCCCGCATGGCGGGAATAGGAGGGTGGGAAATGGAGCAGGTAGCGAAACGACAGAACGATTACTCGAGTTTTTTTAGCCGGCGGTTGCATTCTCTGCTCGGTGTTATACCCGTGGGCTTTTTTTTAATCAATCATCTGCTCACAAATCACAAATCTGCACTCGGGGCGAAGGCGTTTATCGACCAGGTGGAATGGATTCATGGTCTTCCGCTCTTGTGGTTGATGGAGTTTTTATTCATTTTCCTGCCGCTCATGTACCATGGCGTGTACGGGTTGTATGTGGCTTTTACCGCGAGAAATAATCTCGATCGGTATGGTACTTTTCGTAATGTGTTGTTTTTCTTGCAGCGCGTGACCGGCGTGATCACATTTGCTTTCATTCTTTGGCACCTTTGGGAGACCCGTTTGCAGGTGTGGCTGGAGAAGTTGAAACCATCTGATATGGCCCCGATGATGGTGGAGATTTTGTCTAGTGATTGGAAATTCGTTTTTTATGCACTGGGTATCCTAGCTGCTACCTTCCATTTCAGCAATGGTATGTGGTCGTTCTTGGTTACCTGGGGTGTCACTGTGGGGCCCAGAGCCCAGCTCTTTTCCATGGTAGCCTGTGCGGTTGCCTTCGCCTTGCTCACCTATTTGGGAATCGGGTCCCTGTTTGGTTTTAGGGCTGCGGACTTCTATACCAAGTCATTGGGCTAGGTGGGGGTATATGTGTACGTAGTTCAGCCCATGGAAAATTGAGGAGGGAGGGTGAGACGGTAATGTCGAGGATCATTGTAGTGGGTGGGGGTCTGGCAGGCCTGATGGCGGCCTTGCGGGCTGCTGAAGCAGGTGTTCACGTAGATCTCTTTTCCCTGGTGCCTGTGCGGAGATCCCATTCTGTTTGTGCCCAAGGGGGCATCAACGGGGCCGTGAATACCAAGGGGGAGGGTGATTCCCCTCTGGTTCATTTTGATGATACTGTTTATGGTGGTGATTTTTTAGCCAATCAGCCGCCTGTGAAGGCGATGTGCGCTGCAGCCCCGGAGATCATTTATCTGATGGATCGTATGGGGGTACCCTTCAACCGAACCCCGGAGGGTTTGATTGATTTTCGTCGTTTTGGTGGGACACAGCATCATCGTACGGCCTATGCGGGTGCGACGACCGGACAACAACTTCTGTATGCTTTGGACGAGCAGGTTCGTCGTTACGAAGCGGAGGGGGTTGTGAGTAAATTTGAATTTTGGGACTTTTTATCCATCATTTTGGACGATCAGGGTCGTTGTCGGGGGATCATAGCACAGGAGATGCGTACGAGGAAAATTGAATCCTTTCTCTCTTCCAGCGTCCTTCTTGCTACTGGGGGTCCTGGAATTATCTTTGGAAAAACGACCAATTCCATGATCAATACAGGGGCTGCTGTCTCGTCCGTATATCAGCAGGGTGCCTGCTATGCCAACGGGGAATTCATTCAGGTGCATCCAACAGCCATCCCTGGGGACGATAAGTTGCGTCTTATGTCGGAGTCAGCACGGGGTGAAGGTGGTCGTGTTTGGACCTACAAGGATGGTAAGCCCTGGTATTTCCTGGAGGAAATGTATCCTGCCTATGGGAATCTGGTGCCACGGGACATTGCAACAAGGGCCATCTTCAAGGTATGTGTAGATATGAAATTGGGCGTTGATGGTCAGAATATGGTTTATTTGGATTTGAGTCATAAGGATCCAAAGGAATTGGATGTCAAGCTGGGTGGTATCCTGGAAATATATGAAAAATTCATGGGGGATGATCCCCGTAAGATTCCAATGAAGATCTTCCCGGCTGTTCACTACTCTATGGGGGGGCTATGGGTTGATTTTGATCAGATGACCAATATCCCCGGTCTGTTTGCAGCGGGGGAATGTGAGTATCAGTATCATGGTGCCAATCGTTTGGGGGCTAATTCACTTCTTTCGTGTATCTACGGGGGGGGTATGGCTGGCCCTAATGCGGCATCCTATGCGCGTCAGGTAGAAGCTGAGTTGAATGAAAACGATGGTATCCGTGCGGCGGAAGAGGAGAAGCGTAGGCGTGAGGAACAACATCAACGGCTCGAATCCATGCGCGGTAATGAAAATGCCTATCGTTTGCATCAGGAGTTAGGTGAATGGATGACGGATCATGTGACCGTGGTTCGCTACAATCAACGGTTGATGGATACGGATGCTAAGATTCAGGAATTGATGGAGCGGTACGAACAAATCGATATGTTGGACACCTCGAAATGCAGTAACCAGGCTCTATTTTTTACACGACAGTTGTGGGATATGTTGCAGTTGGCGCGGGTCATTACTTTGGGGGCGTTGCAACGAAATGAAAGCCGGGGGTCCCACTATAAGCCTGAATTCCCCGATCGTAACGATGAAGAATGGTTGAAGACGACGAAGGCCCAGTTTTCAGCGGATGATCGTGCCCCCATCCTGACCTATGAGGATGTGGATACATCCTTGATCCCGCCGCGACCCCGTCGATATGATGTTCTTAAGAAGGAGAGGTGACGGGAGACATGGAAGCGGCAAAGTTGAAAACCCCGACTACACAACATGGTTTGGGGCAGGTGCGTTTGTCGATTGTGCGCCAGGATGGTCCTGAGCAGCGATCCTATACGGAGGAGTTTTTGATCCCCCATCGACCCAATATGAACGTCATATCGGCTCTTATGGAAATCCAAAAAAACCCTGTCAATGGAAAAGGGGAACGGGTAGCCCCGGTGGTTTGGGAAGCCAGCTGTCTGGAAGAAGTCTGTGGTGCCTGTTCGATGGTGATCAACGGTAAGCCCCGGCAAGCTTGCACAGCTCTTATTGCCAAGCTTTCACAGCCTGTTCGGATCGAGCCTATGTCTTCCTTTCCTGTTCTCCGTGATCTGATTGTCGATAGGGGTGGGATGTTTGACGCCCTCAAACGAGTCAAGTCTTGGGTGGAGATAGACGGGACGCACGCTTTGGGTCCGGGTTCTCGGCAGTCAGAAGAGGGGCAGCAGTGGCGTTATGCTTTATCCAAATGTATGACGTGTGGGGTTTGCTTGGAAGCATGCCCTAATGTCAATGATAGTTCTAACTTCATGGGCCCCTTTGTCGCAGGTCAGGTTGCGTTACAAAACGCCCACCCCGTGGGAAAGGAACAGAAGGGGGATCGGATCGAGGCTTTGATGGGACCGGGTGGTCTGCAGGAGTGTGGAAATGCGCAAAATTGCGTATTGGCCTGTCCAAAGGGGGTTCCTCTAACGGACGCGATTGCCTACATGAATCTTGAAACCACCAAGCACTTTTTGAAAAAATGGTTGTTCAAATAATTATAAACAGTTATAGGTTTCCTGAGACCATGAAATGGGCCCCTAGCAAAAGCTGGGGCTTTTTATTTCCCTCATGTTCGGAAAGGAGCCATTTTTTTTCTGTGGTTGTTCCGCAGGGGTTTCATCATAGGATCCTAACTAGGGGGCCCATGCATAGGGAAGGCGAGGATAGGGTGATGGAAGAACCGTGGGATTTTGCCTTTCCCCTGTGGTATTATAAAACTGAGGTGGACCAGGTATATGGTTGTATTCGGAGATCCTTGTCAGTCAAAATAGGGGGATCGATAGAACGATGGAACGGGAACACGTGTTTGTTGTGGATGGTATATCCTGCCTGAGTTGTATAGGTCCCCTAGAGAGAAGATTGCGTACCCTAGAGGGAGTAAAGGAAGCTTCTATCAATACAGTGACTCATCATCTTTATGTGCGGGGTAGTTGTGATCCCTCAGAGATTGTATCTCGACTCCGGGTTTGGGGTTACATGGCGCAAGTGGTGAATGATGCTATGGATGATCCTGTTCATTCCCCCTCCTCCGGAGATTCATCCCGTTCCCACTATTCATGGTGGATAGTGGGAGTGGCCTTTTTGCTTTCTGCACCACTTTGCCTGGGAATGCTAGGGATGGTGGTACCCGAGGGTTTTCGGTCCTCCTATTTTTATACTTTTCTTCGAAATCCGTGGTTACAATTCTTGCTGGCTACTGTTCTTCAGATGGGCCTGGGTTCAGTTTTGTATCTCGGGGCTTATCGTTCCCTACGTCGGGGGATGTTTACCACGGGTGTGTTGGTAGCTCTTAGTTCCACCATTGCCTATGGGTTGAGTATTTATCATCAATTTTATGTTCCCGGTGCGCCTGTTCACTATGAAGAGGGAGCGCTCCTGTTGTCCTTCATTTGGTTGGGTAAGGCAATGGAGTCCCACATTCGGGGTTATTCGCGGCCTTCTTTGCATGGGTTGTTATCCCTACAGGCACCCACAGCCAGATTGGTACGTTCGAATGGGGAGGAGGTGGAAACTCCTCTGGATCAGGTGAATGTGGGTGATCGTGTAATCGTTCTCCCGGGGGAAAGAGTGCCTGTTGATGGTGTGGTTCTCCGTGGAGAAACTATGCTTGATACCTCTGTGCTTACGGGTGAGAGTCTCCCCCGTCTCGTTTGTGTAGGTGATCATGTAGGCGAGGCCATGTCCAATCTCACAGGGCGTATTGAGGTCCGCACGGAAAAAATAGGCCGGAACACTTCATTGGGACGACTGATCCAGGCGATTACCACTTTGCGATCCAATCGACCCCCCCTGCAACGATTGGTGGATCGTATGGTTTCTGGCTTTGCACCGGTTCTGTTTTTGATGGCGATAGTGGCAGCTGCTTTTAGTTATGTATTTTCTAATCCCGGGGATATCATGAAGGCCTGTTATATCGTGGCTGCCGTTTTCGTGGTAGCATGCCCTTGTGCTTTAGGACTGGCAGCTCCATTAGCTACTGTATGTGGTGTGCGTCGAGCGGCGGAACAGGGTTTACTCATACGTGAGGGGGCGGTTTGTGAAACGTTGGCGAAGGTGGATACAGTGGTGGTGGATAAAACGGGCACGTTGACCTCCAATCGTCCTACTGTAGTGGCAGCCCATCTCGCGGGGGGGTTGTTCACCGAGCGGGATCTTAAGCGATGGGTATACGCCACCGAAAAGGCCACCTCCCATCCCTTAGCGCGGGCCTTGGTTACCTGGGCGGAGGGGGAGGACTCTGTAGTAGAGGCGGATCGGTCTCTTACCCATCCCGGCATGGGTGTAGAGGCTACGGTCGAAGGCCACTCCATCGTGATAGGCACGCGGGAGCTCTTGCAATTGCAGGAAGTTGTGGTACCAACTGAGGAAACAGCTGAGGAGGCGCGCGCGTCTGGTGGCACGGTAGTTTTTTTGTCGGTAGATTCGCAATATGCTGGTTGTTTTGTCATTGAGGACCCGCTGGATACTGGGGCGAAGCGGATGATTCTGGCTTGGCAACAACAGGGTTTGCAGGTTGTCCTTCTCAGTGGGGACCATGAAAAAACAGTACAGTCCGTTGGTAAGGAGTTAGGTATCTCAATGGCGTTATCTCAGCAATCGCCGGAGGGAAAGGCGCGCTTCATTGGTACATTGCAGGAAAAGGGGTGTTGTGTGGCCATGATCGGGGATGGCATCAATGACACCATCGCCCTCACAGCAGCCGATGTGGGAGTGGCTGTGGGGGGAGGGACGGCTGCGGCTCGTGAGGTGGCAGATGTTGTATTATTGCGGTGTACCTCGGTACAGGGTTTTTTATCGGTTTATATGATTGCCAAATTTGTTGTGCGGAATATACGCCAAAATGTGATTTGGGTGTTTGCCTACAATAGCATTGGTGTTCTATGGGCAGCCTTTGGCCAACTCCCCCCCTGGGTAGCCGCAGCGGCTATGGCTGTTAGTACCCTTTGCGTTTCCCTCAATGCCCTGCGATTGCTTAGGATTCCTATTCCATCAGCATGTTCGTGACCCTTGCAGGGGAATTCGAATGGGGGATTCATTCATATCTTTCTTTCATGGTTGTATGTATGATATTGCAGGGTATTCTTTAGGTATCTTCTGGAGTGAGGGGGTATTTTGTGTAGGACATAGGATCACCCATGTATGTTTTCTCGTTTATGAGATGTGGGGGTGTTCGTCCCTCTCACTATGCGTATGCTTGGGTTATCGTGTGTTTGTAATCAAATGAAGGATAATATAATTTCATAACGAAGGGAAAGGAGGGGGATGATTGGATGTCCAAATCATAAGAAATTGTGGCTGTTACTCTTCTTTTCTCCTGAGCTACACATTTCCTCCGCCCAGCGTGATTGGTAGACCTGGTTATGATATTTGCCTTCGTATGGAACCCCTTCCCGTAATCGAGGTGGGGGATGTGGTCCGTATTCGAGGGGAGTTTACCTCTTACAACGTGGGGGATGATTGCGGCTATGATATCTTATATACCTTGGGGGATGATTCCCAGGTGTCCTTGTGTAGTGTAGATCTCAAGAGGCTAACAACGTTCGAATTGCATTTGAATTTCCGGTGCAAGAATGGAAGGATACGTTCGCAAATTCTCCAGGAGGTACAGGGGGGGATGTTCATGAAGGGGGCACCCCAGGGATTCGAAAGGGATCCTAGACGTCCCCCCGTTTTGGCAGGGGATCTTTTTAAGGTTGTGTATTTATTATCTGATAAGTATAGGGGGGATGAGAAATAACCTCCCTTCTTTTGGGGGGGTATTTTTGTGAAAAATTCGTTTCCAGGTTCACCACTCTAAAAAAGGGGGTATATACGGGGATCATTTGTAGGATGAGGTCCCCCTCCCTGGGCTTGATTGGTGGTACCCCCACCAGGGGGCGAAAATATTCTGGGTTTTGGTTGAGAATCCGTCGGATGATTTCCTGTCGAGTGTTTCCCAGGTTCATGTCAGCTTGTCATCATCTAGGGTTCAATGATCCCATATGTGATCCCCTACCTTGTATTGGGTACCCATTTCCTTGATCATATGTTGGGCCAGCCATTTTTTTGTTTTCCTTCCCGCTATTTCCCCTACATGGGGCAATTCCTTCCCCTGTAAGCAAGGAGGGTGGTGGAGGACCTGATAGGATCCGAAACTTGTGGGATATTGGATCCATTGTGGTTTCGTTGTCCCGAGGGTAAGGACAACCCTACAATTATGTTCTTGGCTTTCCTTTCCCCCGATTTTCTCGGGGTCAGGGCGATATCTAAAGGGGGGCTCTTATGGAAAGAAGGTAGTTCCCAATCCTTCCCCCCCTCTTGGAAAGTAGAATAGGAGTGTATGTGAATTTTCCGGGTACCACAGGTGGGGGGATTTTCATCAGTAAGAGATTCCTTGTTTTTTATGGAAAAATTGTTTCTATGCTTACGTTTTTAAGGGGTACGATTTCACAATGATTTTTTCTTATCACATCGATTATGGTGGGTAGGGCCTTGATGGTTTCGATGCGGTTTTTTCCATTATGCCCGTCGTGCATGAGAACGATGGCATCATGATGGGGATCTCTGGTCAGGCCGGGGTCACGGGTAAAATGACGGCTCACCTTATCGATGATAGAAGGGGCATTCATTTTCTTCTCCTCCCAGTCCCGCGTATCGATGTCCCAGAAAACCGTGTGCATGTGTGTGGTTTGGAGTATGAGATCTTTAATTTGGGGTGATAAAACTCCATAAGGGGGTCGAAAATATTTTGGGATTTGGCCGAAAACACGCTGAATGATTTCCGTTGTGGGGTTGATTTGTTTGGTTACGATGGTTTCCCATGTTAATCTATTTTTTACCAGATAGGGGTGATCCCATGTGTGGTTTCCTATAGTGTGCCTTGTTTTGATTTCGTTGATCATATCCTGGGCCCGTTGTGCCCTCTCTGTTCCTTGGTATGTAATTTTTTCTATGTTGTTCACCTCTTCACCCGTCATGAAGAAGGTAGCAGGGGCGTCGAAATCTCTTAGAATTTTGAGAATATGGGGTGTCCATCTTATTGTGGGACCGTCATCAAAGGTGAGGGAAACCCGGCAACTGCTGGGTTTCCAGGAATTATGTTTTTCTCCTTCTATCCGCCCTTCCTCGGAGCTTAAAGGGAAGGTGTTAGAGTGGAAAATCCAGTAGGAGGGGCCTATGGCGGTTGCAACCAGTAAGGAAATCATATATAGATACTTTCTTTTTAGTGTGAAATTACGTGTGTAGAACCGAATATTCTTGAAAAAATCGCGGAGCATGGTACCCCTTCCTTGTGGTGATGGATGTGGTGGTGCTATGGATATCATGGGGTATAATTTTAATTTATAATAAAAAATATATTATTTAAAATATAGATAGGGAACGTGTGCCAAGCTAAGTACAAGGGAGATGGAGGAGGGTTTTTGGGAACCGGCCGGTGAGTAATGGGTTTCCAATCACTTTAGCCTTTACCGGTGGGTAAGGTGTATTCGGTAGTAGGCTGGTTAAGGAAAGGGCAGGACATGATACCCGGTTGGATAAGGATCGAGGGAGTGAACCTACCGATGATGAATCAAAATAGGTTTCCACACTATCTTTACCGCGGGGTTGTTTTGGTTGTGGTTATTTTTACTATATTTTCATTTTATAAAAATTATACGAAATGGGTGGACCGTATCCCGGTGTTTCCTCCATCTCCTCTTCTCCTCCCCTGCAGGGCAAACAGGGGGAAGGGGGGAACCGATAGGATAAATATGTGTATGGAGGGGTTGATATTCCTCTGGGGGGGTGTGTCCAGTGAGAGGACTGCGGATCCAATTCATGAGCGTAGGACATAAATCCTGGCAAGATAAGTTCCTATGGGGGTCCCCACGACATAGATAGAATGGGCCACAGCGGATCGTACTAAGTGATGGTCATGAAGGAGGCAAGTGAAGATACCTTATAAATTTAGGTATAATCACAAATAAAAATCAGGAATGGGCCTATTTTGTTCCGCACAGGGGAATGGTTGGGCTATTTCGTTATGGTGGAATAAGAATAGGGGGTTGGCCCGCATCCAGGTGTTGAGTTTGAGGGGTATGTGGGGGAGACGCAATCTCCCCATTCGTAGGAAGGGAAAGCATAAGGGAACATCCTTTGACTTCCTGGGGTTTATGTTTTGTCCGCATCAGGCCCGTAACCCGTGTAGGGAAGAGAAGGTCTCTAGGTTATAAAGCCATCAGCCGGAAATCGGGGAAGAAGATGGCTAAGCGGGGGAAGGGAAGCAAGGGGACGTGTGGGGCTAGGTATGGAACTACACGAGAGGTGGCGGAAAGGTCCCATCCCGTAGGGAAGGGCTGGGTGAACTACTATGGTGTCTTTGATTCCTCATAACTGGAAAAAGCTTTACGCAGCAGTCTCGATGACAATGTTTTGGCATGATGGTCCAAAAAGGAGTACAGGAAGCCCAATAGTATGCGAAGGAACCGTAGGTGGATCCAGTATATACGAGGGAGGTACGGGAAATCTATTCTCCCTGCTGCCTATGGGGCGGCGGCCGTCCATTAGACGCTAAGATGGGGTCCATAGAGTCGCATAATGCGGGTAGTGGTCCGTGTGAGAGGGGTGTTGGGGTCCTTTCAGTCAACCCCTTGACCCCTGGGGGATCCTTTTTTCTGGGTGTCCCGGTTTCTCATCCCCCACGAAATAGGGGGATGACTATTCCCCGAAGGGGGCTCTCCATTTTGGGTTTCTCCAATGCTTGTTTGCCTTCCCAAACCAGTGGATCCCAAGATTTCCCACTTACCATACTTCCCAAGGACAGAAAATGTTTTTAGGTTTGGATTTTGGACTGTATTCCTAATAGGAGGATAGTATATTAAATTTTACCAAAGTTTATTTATTTTTTATGTTTTCTAAGTTCCTATGTTTATCTCTTTCGGACCCTTAGAAATAGGGAAAGAACCCCTCCGTTTGGGGTTCCTGATTAGGAATTATGGGAATTTAGTTTTATTTTTCCCAAGGGTACGATTTGACATCCCTTGTTTCTTATGGCTCTAATGATTTTTGGTAGAGCTTGGACCGTTTCTGGACTGTTAGTAACACCGTCATGCATGAGGATGACAATATCCCGGCCCTGTTGTCCTTGGATTTGAGAATGGGATGTAAGGTAACGGTTGACTTTTTCCGTAATGGTAGCGGCGGATGCTCCCTTTTCCTTGTTGTAGTCCTCGGTGTCGATATCCCAGAGAATCGTTGTCATACCCGTTTTTCTCTTAATCTCATTGGCCTGTCCGAGTGATAAGTTCCCGAATGGGGGGCGGAAGAGTAGACTTCTCGTTGTGTGTTCTCCGTAAACCCTTCGTATTACCTCTTGTGTGGGGGTGATTTGTTTTTCTATCACTGCTTGATTGCCTATTTTTTTTCCTAATTTGGCTAAATCGGGATGATCCCAGCTGTGATTTCCCACTTCATGGTTAGCCCTGATTTCAGTGATGATATGTTGGGCCGTAGAGGCCTCTGGGGTTATTCCATCGGCGGCGATGCTCTCCAAATTCTCAACCTTATTTCCGTTGACGAAGAAGGTAGCTGGAACTTCATACTTCCGGAGGGTTACGAGAATCCCTGGGGTATTTTTTAAGGATGGACCATCGTCAAAGGTAAGGGCGACATGGCAATAGTTTTGACTGGGGAACTGGTTAGAGTATTCCATGTTTCCCTCTGTTGTTGCTTGGTAGGGGGGAGTATGACTGGGGTTAGCTCCCTGGACTTGTCTGGATTCCGGAGTATTCCTGGGGTAGAGGATATGAGGGGCAAAACCCACTATAACCGGAATGATTCCAAAGGCAGTACATAGAATGGCTATGTGTTTTGGTGAAATTTTTTTAATAATATATGATATATTTTTGTAAAAACGATTGAACATGATATCCTCCAATTATTTATAATTGTGGAGTATGTATTATAGAGGTAATGCGTACAATTTCTCACCATACCATCTTCTGTCAAACATTTGCATACACTCAACCATGGAAATTTTCTAGGATATACACCGATGATCTTTTTATGATATTTCTTTTACGACAATCTCATGATATATGTTTTGTGGGAAAGAAACAATATACCCAGCATGAATGAGAAATGATTATAGGTTGGACCAGGTAACATCGGATTGAAATCCGGACTGAATATAACAGAGAGGGATACGGGGAATGTAACACCATACTGGTTCTGAATGGGTAAAACCCTATGGGACCACAAGGACTACCTAATGCGAGAGTAGTACATGTGGTTCTATGGAAGGGTTGGTCGGAGATAGAAGCTAGCTCTATTCAACATGTGTCGTGTCTTATGAGGGATGGGAGTCTTCCCGAAGGCCGTCAGTCAGGTGGGGTGCAGGTTTCAAACCGCCTGGAGCCCCTGTTTAAGGAGCAATGGTAGTGGGCATTCCGGGAAAAGGCAGGACGAAAGATTCCCGGTCTGATGGGAGTCAGGGAGATTCGTAAGGCAAACCCATCTACGGTCTTGGCGGTATCCGGTGCACAGAGGAAGGACTCTGATTTTAGGCCCTCATAGGAAACCACGGGGACTGTCGCACGGGTACCTGGTCTTAAGCCGGGTGGTATAAAGGGGACCAAGGGTATACCAAACAAAGGCTTCTGTGAACAGAGTTGGATCTACTTATAGTGGTGAGGGAACCCTTATTAATGAGAGTAGAGCGAAGGGATTTGAAGGGTCCAACCTGAACCAGCCAACGTACAATCTGAAATAAGGGGATGATCGTAGGTTGGATCAAGTAACATCGGATTGAAATCCAGATTGAACAATGCAACAGAGAGAGGTACAGGGAATGCAACACCAGACTGGGGTACTGAATGGACAAAAATCCTATGGGACCATAAGAGCTGCATAATGCGGGAGTAGTACGTGTGGTTCTTTGGGAGGGTTGGCTGAGATGTCAGACCTACCTGACAATGGGGAATACCGGTATAAAGTAAGAATCTACTTTCTTACCAATCCCCATAGTATTTATATTGAAAATTGAAGAGGGTGAGGAAGGAAGAAAAATAACAAATTTTCTATATAATGTAAAATTATTTTAAAAAAATTTCGAGGGAATGTCCCCCGGAGGGCTCTAAAAAATAGGGATGAAATTTCCCTTGGGAGAATGCACATACCCGCCCGAATGGGGTCTGTAGGGATTTTATAACATTATTTTATTAAATTCCTGAATTAAATGAATAGAGAATAGGGAATACGTGTCCCGAGGTCGATTCCCCCCTATTTCCTTATCCATTTATGATAGAATGAACTCCATGATGATCGTATGGGGGAATGATAATGGCCCGTTATACGCCAATGATTCAGCAATACCAGAGGATTAAACGGGATCATGAAGATGCCTTTCTTTTTTTTCGGCTGGGCGATTTCTATGAACTCTTCTTTGAGGATGCTGAAAAGGCGGCCCAGTTGTTGGAATTGACATTGACGTCGCGAGAGGGTGGTGGGGCCGTAAAGGTGCCCATGTGTGGTGTCCCTCACCATTCCGCTTCGGGTTATATTCGTACGCTAGTGGGGCAAGGGTACAAGGTAGCCATTTGCGAGCAAATAGAGGATACCACTGGTTCCCTAACAGCGCGTAAATTGGTAGAACGCAGGGTAGTAAGAATTGTCACCCCCGGTACTTTGCTAGAGGAGGAATTGACGAATAATGTTGACAATCGTTTTCTAGTGAGTCTGGTACATCGTCAATCCCAGTGGGCTCTAGCAGCGGTGGATCTTTCGACAGGCGAAGGGTATTTTTCAGAGGTGATGGGATCCTACCTAGCGGTGTGGGATGAGTTAAGTCGTTACCAACCCCGTGAATTGGTCGGTGATTGTACTACTTTCCCCAATGCTTTTTTACATAGCATACCCGCTAATCTTACCTTTACCAATCTGGAAAATGTATCTGTTTGTGAGTTACCCTCTGATGTAGAGGAGATTGTTCAAGAGAAACCTTTGCTTCGTGAGGCAGCCCATTGTTTGTATCATTACATCTTACAGACCCAACAAAGATCCTTGATTCACCTGATGCGATGGCAATATCAGAGTTCTGCTGCTATTGTACAGATGGATACGTCCGTTAGACGTCATTTGGCTATTACCTGTAACCCGGAGGATGGGCGAAAGCAAGGGTCCCTCTGGGGTGTATTGGATAAAACCATCACCGCTATGGGGAGTCGGACTTTGCGTGCCTGGTTGAATCGGCCCCTATGTGATCGTGCAGCTATCCTATGCCGCCAGGAGATGGTGGCCGATTTGGTAGCCCAACCGATCGTTTTAGAGAATGTACGCGTGGCTTTACGGGGTATTCATGATATGGAACGATTGGTAGCACGTCTTGCCCATGAGCGTGCTCATGCACGAGACCTTCTCCTTCTATCCCAGTCTATTTCTCGTGTTCCGGGTCTGAATGAGTTGCTTTCCTCCATACCCACCCTAACGAGAGTGCTTGCGGATGTGGATCCTTGTGAGGGGATAGCGAAACATATACGTGCGGCCTTGGTGGAACAGCCCCCCGTGACTCTACAGGAGGGGGGTATATTTCGTTCGGGATATCATCCAACCCTAGATGAGTTGCGTTCCACACAGCGAGCAGGTCGACAGTGGATTCAGGATTTAGAGCAACGGGAACGGGAAACAACGGGTATTCGTTCTTTAAAAGTTGGGTACAACCGCGTTTTTGGTTACTATCTGGAGGTTACAAAGGCCAATCTTTCCCATGTCCCCAAGGATCGCTATCGTCGGAAGCAGACGTTGGCGAATGCGGAGAGGTTTGTAACGTTAGAACTCCAGGATAAGGAGCGATCGATCGTTGAGGCCGAGCAACGCGCTCTTCAGTGGGAGCACGAACACTTTTTAGATTTCCGTACGCAGCTGTTGTCATCGATTGGACGTTTACAGCGTCTAGCGGCTCATTTGGCGCAATTGGATGTCATCCAATCGTTGGCGTATGTGGCTGGGCAATATGGATATGTATGTCCTACATTGGTAGGGGAAGGTGAAAGTCTTCATATTGAGGCGGGCCGTCACCCCATATTGGAAATTTTTACGGAGGATAGGATCGTTCCCAATGATATACAACTGACGGATCAACAAACCTTAGTACTTGTCACGGGCCCTAATATGGCGGGAAAGAGTACCTACATGCGTCAAGTAGCACTTCTGGTTCTTATGGCCCAGGTGGGTAGTTTCGTACCGGCTCAGGGAATGCAGTGGTCCTTGGTGGATCGAATTTTTGCCCGGATTGGCGCATCCGATGATCTTGTAGGTGGACATAGTACCTTTATGGTGGAAATGTTGGAGACCCAAAAGGCTTTGCAATATGCTACTCCCAGCAGTCTAGTTTTGTTGGATGAGATTGGGCGTGGTACGGCTACCTATGATGGGTTGGCATTGGCTCAATCGATTCTAGAATACATGCATGATACCGTGAGAGCTAAGGTTCTGTTTTCCACCCATTACCATGAGCTGGCGGAGGAGGCCGTTAGGCTCCCAGGTGTGCAACTTCTACAGGCAGGGTGTGTGGAACAGGAAGGTGAGCTCGTGTTCCTCTATCGCATGTTGCCGGGGTCAGCAGATCGTAGTTATGGGTTACAGGTAGCTGCCAGAGCGGGGTTGCCTGGAGTAGTTTTACAGAGAGCCCAGGACATTCTTTCTGCATTGGAGGGGCAGGGGGTTCAAGGAAATTCCTCACCGAAAGGGGAGTTTCCCTCAGGAAAAGGGGGAGAAACGAACGCTACCCCTTCCTTGCCAGCGGCCGTGTTTGAGCTTCTCGTTGAGTTGCAGAATTGGGATAGTTTGCATTCTACACCAGCGGAGATCCTAGCGGCTATTGCAAGGTGGCAGGCTGCGTTGGGTCCACACTTTTCCGTTCTGGAATCAATGATTCAGGGAACCTCGGATTTTCCCGTGCGTTCCCAATGATGGATAAGGACAAAGAGGGTGATTCCTTTATACTTCCCATTTTTTCAAGGAATTGGGGACGTGCAGTTTTTATAATGTGATCCCCCCATGTTTTCCACATAGGGTGCACGAGACTTATAGATTTCATCCCTATGGATGGATACGATAGGAGGGGTGCGAACAGCCCTCTCCTACTCATGTCTATAAGTATTACTGGGTCTCCGCTGTTCATAGCGGGTAGATGGACGACGACTCTTTAGCATGAATTTTTTTATAGGAATCGGGTGGGTAAATATGTTTATGGGGTGACGTATTAGAAAACGAATAAGATGCTTGCTAGAGGGCACCTATCTGATGACTGTAAAATTAAGAATCATCCATGGTTGCATTGTATAGGGGTCATAAATAGGGAAACTATGAATAATATTGGAGTTATTTTTTCACTCCTAGAATTCATATCGTAATTCCTTTTTTATATGATGGTAATTTTGTGTAATGATAGCACAGGCCTGTTGTATCCTAATTATAATAACATTCTTAATTATATTAAAATATTTTTCGTCATTAGATTATATTTAATATTTAGTTTTCAGAATCGTATTCAGTTTTCGGAATGATCTTTATCATGAGAACTTTTTCTGATTCTTCATTTGATAACGATAAATCATCGACCTCGTTATGGCAGGGGTTAGAATCATGTGATATAGTAATAGTATACGTAGATTATGCTTTTGAAGGGATAGTATATAAGAATGAATACTATAATTTTCAGAAAAATAACATTAATATTTTTTATTTTCCCGTTATTTCTTGTTTCCATATCATCGGGTGCAAGTGGACCATCTCCTCCCCCCAGGGTACAAAATCAAGATTGGGATACAAAGTATGAGGGAGAATACCCGGTAACTAAAACAGGGGAGTGGATACGGTCCCATAGGGAGGTTACAGATCAGATTAGGAATGCCATTGTTGAAAAGGATCCTAGGCTAAAGGAGGAAGGGCCGGGGAAGGATTATGAAGTTAGAAGGGTTAGGCTGAGCCCAGTTGGGGATAAGGGAGTAGCAGAGGTATGGTTCCCGACTCATAATAATAGTTTTAGCATGTTGTTCAGTTTAAATAGTGGTGATATCAACGGGGGGAAGGAATCAGAACCGGAACATAGCGGTAATTCGAACAATGCCATTGTAAGATGGTTAAGCAACCCTTTTGAAGAGGGGGCATGGGAGAAATTGAAGAAGGGTATAAACAAGGATCCTGGTGGGACTCTTTTTGGTGTACTTATGGATGGACCCATAAGTATTTTCAACAACGCATACCGGGGGTTTGCTGATTTTGGAGAGGATACAGAGTATAAGAGAGAAATGATGAAACAGGTTGATTCTAGAGGCATTTTCGGATTCAAATCCTTTGCTGATATACCTGATTACATCGTGAGAAAGTGGGGTGGGAAGAAGACTATCTAATCCATCGGGGGGTTGTGTGTCAAGAAGTCGTTCAGGAGATGAAGGTTGCTTGGCGCTTCGTAACCGGCTAGTAGGTAGCAGGTTACCAAAGTGTGGTCCGCAGGTCCGCAAGCCGTTTATGCTGAATATCCATTTCCCAGAGCCGATTGGAGGCCGTTACTTCCCGTTCATAGGCCCTATTAGTGGGTAGGGGGGAGCAACGCTTCTTTCCTCGACGATGGAGAAGTCCTGACTCTCTGCAGAGACGGTACGTTTTATTATGATTAACAATAATATCATTTCTTCCCCTTATTTTGTATGATGCTAGTTTTCGATAACCATGGGTATCAAATTTATTTTCTGTTATTTGTGATGACACAATATCCATGACCCTTTTATCACTTATCTTTCTTCTCTTTCCACCTAAGGTATACCCAGGAATGTTCCCTTTTCTCCTTATCCCCTGTCTTTTCCCAAAGATCCCCTTTCATCTTAATACTGCTTCACCCAACTTCGGACGGTTCTGGGGGGGACGGTCAGATCTTTCTGTACGGAACCTCTGTACGTCAAAAACCCTGCTCCAGCAAGGAGCAGGGTTTTATTTGTTTAAAAATGTTAATTGGGAATCCAACCCGAATCCTGTATCTATCTATTCAGGACCTGTTTATAGTAATTTTATATCTATATTAAACGATGATATTGTTTGTTTGTTGTAAAAGTTCAGAATTTTTTTGTATAAATAACATCGAATTACGAAAACCATAATATTCAACCCTTGTCAAGGTAGATCTTTGCAATTATCCGTGAGGCCAAATTCATATAGAAATACGTCTTGCAAAATATAATCTTACAGTGTATATTGTAGCAAATGTTCGCTGTTATTACCGAAATGATGGTAAAGGGAATGGGAAAAAACATGGTTCGCAAGAAATCGCACACAAAAGAGTGCCCAAATACTTCACACCCTATTGTCTAAGATATTCAAACCCACCAAAGTCTAAACATACTTTCGAAAGGGGAGGAAGAAATGAGCACTCCACGTCATTGTACCACAATTTCCCGAAAAGACAACCCGTCAAGCCAGCCCCTTTTTCATGTTTCACCTCTGCAGTACAGCTATGGGGACTTCATAGCCAGCGGGGATCCAACGCAATTGAAATATATTGTTGAAGAGGCAAGAGAAATAGAGAATTCCCCGCTTACTCCTGTTGAACAAAGGGATAGGGTTAGGAAAGTAAGAGAATCCCTCTGCGCGTTGTCAGAGGAATTCGAACGTGAGGGAGCACCCCCCTCCCGGCCCAATGATCGTAAACAGGGTTTTGAACAGCAACAGTCGAAAGAGGGGGAGGACCCTATTGCTGAAAAATGGTGTCCAAAGCCCAACAATGAGTCATTGAAAGAACAAAAGGAGGAAAACAACGCTAAGAGGGGGAGAGAGCAGCGGTACTATGGAAGAGAGACCAAAAGCTCTTAAGGATATTATCTACAGATGCAATCTACGGATCAGACGACATAACAGTGTCTAAGGAGGAACGTGAGATAGCTTCCCACCTGGCAAAAGCCGCTAAAATTTGTTTAGGGGATAACGACATGGCTGTTCGAATGCACCAGTTTATTACTACATATCCCAAACAATCAACAAGGATGTTTCTCTCTACGTTCATCAGAACCCCACTAGCGAATCATAGGGTGGATGATATTGAAGAGGAGTTTTGTACAAACGGTTTAAAGCACGCTATAGAGCTAGGTTTGTGCTTTGAGCAATGGTATAACCATGAAATGATGCCTGGAAACTCTCGTAATGGGTTCACCCTTCGTGAACGAAACGGGTTGAAAATACGCATTCCTCAATTGCGTGAGGCCGTTACCACTCAAATGATTGGCGATTCGGGTATTTTGGGATATCGTGATCTCAAATTAGTGGAAGGTTCTTGGATAAGAGGCATATCATTTCAGAGTATATCCGAACTCTTGTATGAGGCAAGGGGTATCGAGATCTCACCATCCACTCTAAAATCCCATATCCAACCTCTTTATAACAGGCTAGATTCTTTTGGTAACCAGGATTTGAGCGGTTACAAATGTTTTGGCATCATGTTGGATGCCTCCTATGATCACACTGACATCATCACCCATAAGGGTAAGAGGAAAAAGAAGCGTAAACGGGGAAAACCCGTACTTACAGCCCTCGGGATCTTCATAGATGACGAGGGCATCAAGCTGGTATATTTGGGTTGTAAGAGCGTGGACAGTGAATCTACCGACAATTATGCCCTGCTTGTTGGGGAACTGGTGAAGCGGGGTTTCTCTACAAAGAATGTGGAGTTAATGTTGAGCGACCGTCATCGGTCGTTCGCCGGTTTACGAGATAAGATATTTCCGCAAGCCGAGCTGCATTACTGCGGTGTCCACCTCACTCGTAACCTAGGAAAAAAGATCCCGAAATGTTTGAAAGGACCATTGGGATCGGTGTTTTTGAAGGCAGCTTACTGGGTCTTAAAAGGCACCACCAAGGAAGAGGTTTGGGAAAGATTTGGGCTTCTCAAGTCCGCCCTCGAGTCCACCTACGGTGGTGAAATGAAAGACGCTATAGAATACTTATGTGTAAATATAGAATCACATACGAATGTTGTCAAGTTTTTTAGTAATCCAGAAATTATTAGGGTTTTATTGAATACTAATAGGATTGAGAGTATGAATAGGCTCATAAGCCGCTGGGCTGATTGGAAAGGTGGATTTCGCAGCACAGAGGAACAAGAGAGAGCAGCCCACATAGCTGGACTGAGGATGGAAAAATCCCCCCTTATTTTCCCATTCAAGGAAGGGGATCTAATCCTTGATGAAGAAATTTCTGATAAGGAAAAATGTTTTGAGTTTAGAATAGGGCGTGTCGAGAAAAACTGTCGGAGTCTTATGGAGATATGTATAAAGGGATGGAAAGGAGATTGCCAAGAATTGGGGAACATCCTTGCCTCGTTGGCAAAACAAACTATTGAATGTTGCAATGGTCTATTATGGATACGGCATAATCAGCTTTTGTTATAGAAAATGGCTACAATGGTTTGATACGTCCTGGTGGTATCCGGCTTACCACCGTACCAGATTCCCCGGTGTCCTCTTAGCCCACATTCCTGATCCCCTCGGGGGAAGAATCTAGGGGATCCCGTAGGTGATATACGGAATTCCTGAATGTAGGTTCGATTAGATTCTGGGGGCGTCACTGTGGGTACCCCTGTTGGTCCCCCGGTTTATCAAGGTCCCATGAGTATACAAGGATCTCCGAAAACAGGTGCCACTGCCTCCCTGGGTTTCGGATTCCCTGCGCAAGGGTCTGTACAATTTAGGCCCAGTCCTGATCCGAATACCGCAGCTGTTAGCGACTTCCCGCTGGTCTCTCCCTAGGTTCCACAAGGTCTGATACACACCACCGGGGTATGATATGGGTGCCAGTGGAACTTCCCAATCCCCTGGGTCTAATGGAAGGGACGGAATCCCTAACACTGCAATGCAAGTGTGCAAGTGTTACCAGGCCTTTGGGAACCCCCAACAAGATTTTACAGGCCTCACAAGTACACATTATGGGGATCATCATCATCTGAATCTGACACGATAGGGGCAATCCTTGTATCATATTCATAATTATCAAATAAAAATAACAATATAAATGCATTTATGAATATATATTAAATCATACCCAATGAGGCCTGAAAGGTATAGAGAAAGATAGATACAAGGGTTCGGGTTGGATTCCCAATTAACATTTTTAAACAAATAAAACCCTTCTCCTTACTGGAGCGGGTTTTTTGACGTATGGAGGTTCCGTACAGAAAGATCTGACCGTCCCCGTTCTGGGGATGAGCCCATAGTTACGATCAACTTCATACACAGTACCGTTATGTAGAGCTTTTTTCACTATTTTCTTCTTTAGCTCCATGGTGTAGCGTTTTTTTTCATTTCCCCCCGTCTTTTCCCTCAATCGACTAATTTTCAATTTTCTATTGCCTAGAAGCCTTTTCAAATCATCAATTTCTCCCTGTAGAGATCGAGGGGATAGTAAATCCATCGGATATCGGCTCCTGGATGGAGGAAATGAAACAGACAGCACGCCCTCTCTGTCCTCTTTTACCCACCTCCTGATTGTACTGACAGCAACGTCACACTGCCTAGATATCTGGGCAATATGTTGTCCATTCTTGACTTGTTCACCCGCCTTTTGTTTGAATTCCAACGAGCATTTTTTTCGAATTGTTTTCATGTTTACCCCCACGGGAAAGTACCCCTATTGTACCGATCAGGGTCAATTGTACCAGGGAGCCTAATAGAATCAGAGGAGATCATCGCAAGCTGGAATCAGGCGACGTGGGGTTCCGTAACCCGTCCAGGAGCGGGGAATAGGTCAAGATAGGGCAAATAAAAGAGTCGCATAACGCTAGGGTTGTCTGAGATACCAGCCAGAGCTCTACCCGACGTGGGATGACCTCAGGGGCGGGCTTAATCAAAGGGGTGGCAAATTTAGGACGGGGAAAAAGGGGCGGCCAGTATGAACTTGAAAAGAGTCCTAGGAGTCTGATGGGAAATTATGGGTATCCGAATGAAGGATGAACTATGATAGAAAATAATATAATGGATATCTGGGATAGTTAGAGTCAATTTATATTTATTATATTTTAGATAAAATAATAAATAACAAACAGCTCTTGGAACCGGTCATCCAACGACACAGGAAGGACAAAGAAAGAGCCCCTTTAGGGCCCTCCAAACACCAAATTGGGAATGCAAACCTCCCCTCATTCCCTTTACCCTTGAACCAACTTACTCTTCCTTCTTACTGTAATTTTTCCTTATTCCATGACAGTTATATCTTACCTAGAAATTATGTTTATATGGTTGATCGTGTTCTTTTTTCTCATCACAGGCTCTGACAAGGCTACAGACGTATTCCCTACACAATTGCTTACCCTTGATACGGTCCTGGGCATCTGGATCAAGGGGGTCTTGTAAACTGCCAGGTAGCCACTCGGAACGTACCGTGAATCTCTTCTGACCCCCCTGCTCAATTTCTTCCGTTTGTTCTCCTACCATCCTTTGCAACAGTATGTAGGCTGGGGTGGATTGAAACCTCTCATACTTATTTCCAAAGCATTCAAGGGCTAGACAAATCTCCAGTAGCGTTGTCCTTTGTTTGACCTTGTCCGTCGGGTCATCCATGGGAAGAAAGAGAAGGGATTCGCAAGAAAAGGCCTGGGTTCCGTTGATATCCGCCATTCCGCAATTGGGTTGCAGGAAGATTTCCCATTCAGGTGGAATGGGGAGGGAAAGTTTGGCCATCTGACGAACCGCAATCTTGATAACCAGGAGAGCCAATGTGTTGCGGCTCAGTTTTCTGATGCAGCTCTCAATGAGAGATGCATCCATTCGATGAAGACTGGGGTACATGCTAACTATCTCCATCAGAAACTGGGTGAAGTCAAAGTAGAATTGATCCCTGACCTTGCAGCCCGTGGTTTCTTCGTATGCGCCGAGACGATTTCGGCCTTCATATAGTGTTCTTTCACCCATAAGAGGTCTACCTTTTTTACCATCTAACGCCTCAAAGAGAGGACCCTCACGCGGAAGTTGATCTATCAGTATGCGATCGCTACACTTCAAAAACTCCTTAATCATATCTATGATCAATGAAATGAGTATATGCGTGCATGGTCTCCCTATTGTATTATGGTAATTACCGTATCTCTCCATATATGAGGGTGCATATTCAGTGAAAAACAGGCCAAAGATGATGTAAGCCAATTCCATATCAGAAAGGTTGTCCGAGCCTATCATGGATAACAAACGATTCTGCAGGGAAATTGCTTTCTTTTCTGCCTCTTCTACTTCGCGATGGTTAGATGTTGTGCCGCAATGCTGGGGGGTCATCTGTCATCTATCCTCCTTGTGATGTTTTCATTCTTAAATAAGTAACATTATATAACAATGACAGATGGATTTTCCATTATTTTTCAACCAATGAGACGCAGATATTGTAAATTTATTACATAATAATCTGAATAAATCATTCATTGAGAAATATAGGATTTATGTATTTCCAGGAGGGCATACGGACGAGGGGAGCGGGGTATTGCCCAATAATTGTAATGACATGGGTGAACAGTCTTTGGTTGAACTTTGGGTTTGGGATATTCATTGGGTGTATTTTTCCTAATTTTGAATGGTAAGGATGGATTGGATGGAGATCTACTCCCCTCCACATCATTGTCATTATCATGTTTTAAAATGGTGTTATTATTCTACACTATCTTCTGGTCCTGTACTGTTGACAAAATATACATACATACGTTACCATCGCATGCGTGACGATTGTCTGGCTATTAGGGTGTGTTCTTCATCCGGGGCATAGGACGGAAGCCGAGCGAGAGGGTTTTTATCGGGGGGTACCTGGAGTTTGACTTTCTACAGGAATTGGGGTTGTGATTCCCATCGGATTACGGTTCCACAGGGTTCCCCCATACCAACATAAAGTAAGTGGTCTTGAGTTTCGTTGTTGTTTGCTCTAAATGTGGTTGTTTGGCTCTTTCTGGTTGTTCTAGAGGTGGTCATGATAAAATTTATGTGATTGCATATTTTTTATATTATTATATGGGGGAATAGGGAAAATAATGGTGGTATGTGTCTGATGCCGGCTGGGGTTGTTGCCACTTTACTTTTGAATTCCATGCTTTGTTACGCTGGACCGGACCTCAGGATAGCAAAATCCTACCCTCAGAGGGTATAGGTTTGTCTTGAAATGGGGCTCCAGGGAACTGGAATGAATGTAGGGGTATCTGTTGCTGTGGCACACGGATTTAGAACTATCCGAGGGATGGTGTGCGTAGAAGGGAAGACGATCATGCGCGTTTTCGTGGGAGTTTGTTCGAAGTATTGAACTTGCCCTGCATTGGAGTTCAACGGTCCTATCGTCTTCTCGACGATCATCTCGTTCACAGTTTGTTTTATGGGGGGTTTCTCTACATCCCCCAGAGGTTGTATCGTCGTATAATAGATTGTAATTGCTAGTTGCGGGTAAAATTTTAAAAAATAGAACAAGAATACATAAAAAATAAAGATATTTTATGAAGGGATAGCTGTCTTAGAATATAGCGCGGGCGCGGATCATGGAATGGCGGCAGTCACCATCCTAACCAGTCATGTCATCTTTCGTCATTTTTTTACTTTCCAAACTATCGATTCAAACCATGAATTAATATTGTGAAATAATAGGGTCAAGCAGAACGGATTGTGGGGAGTGTGTTTTTGCATCAGCATCGAAAGCTGTAATCTATAGGTCTCACCCTGAAGGTTATGTAGTTTTTGAAAAAAATAGAAAATATATATAGTAGGGGTGTTTTTTAGTCTGAAGATTGGAGATGCAGGGGGGGCGGGAGTAGCAGATCCTTGTGATCTTTTTGCGGACACAAAGGGGTTGTCTGCTCTACTGATTTCCTTTGCCCGCCTTGCATGGAAGCTCTGGTTACGGTTGTTGGAATATCTCTTGGGTCGGATCCATGATTCGGATTGCAGTTCATTTGACGTTTCCGCAATTTTTTTCAAGGGATCCATGGCATGATTCTAGACCGTATTCGCCAGGTTACCATCGGGATATGTTGCGTATGTGTTGCCGGAGGGAGCCGATGGGTTTCCAAGGGTTTTGGGTAGATTGGATCGATGGGGCCCTATCACTAAAAACGTATCAAACCATTAAGGAAAGGGCTTACCTTGCGTCAAGGACGTGAAGAGTGTCCTGATGATATGGATTTTGGATGGGTTTTCACTTCATTCCTTTTTTTCGGTTTATCTTTTCTAGGAAACCCGCTGGGGGATTTCATCATCCTACGGAACTGACATCTTTGGAAATTTGTGCTCCCGATAGGGTATGCTGTACCCAGTGCTCTTCTGAATTTATCCATGATCATCCGGCAACGAAAGGGGTGTTAGGATATCACATTCGCAATAGGGTATTTAGGGGTCTTTGGGAAAGGAGCCTAAGACAAGGAAGTAAAGATAGAGGGACAAGGAAAAGAAACTAGTGGCGAGAGTCCGTTGTTTCTGCCAAAAATCATAATTTCCTACAGGAGAGGCGTCTTCCTATTTTTCGGATGCCCACTGGAGGGGGATCCCCTCCTTTAAAAAATGAGAATGTCCCGGATCGTTCCTGACCCTGTTTCGCAGGATTTATTATATCTATTCAATTATAATTTTGTATTTATTGATAAACAAGATAAGGCAATTGTTCATTCCGGAGGGATGTAAAGTTAGGGGCGGGGTTCTAGGGACCATGAAATTCCTGCCTTTTGGATCCTACGGTGCAAAGCGGTACATAACCAGATTTTCCATGGATCAATGACCCATGGATCAACACAACGACAGGTGAGTGTTGCATATCAATTTCCATTGCGCGGGTTGTGTGATGGGGTATGCTTTTGCTTTGCCTTCATAAAAAATCCGGGGGGGGATCGGGGAACCGTGGGAAAGATCCAGGTTTTATCGCCGGAAGTAGCGGTGCGTATCGCCGCAGGGGAAATCATAGAGCGACCTGCATCCATGGTAAAAGAGTTGATAGAGAATTCCCTGGATGCGGGTGCTGGTGTGGTTTCTGTCCAAATGGAGGAGGGAGGGGTTGGTTCCCTTACCGTGCAGGACGATGGGGAAGGTCTTGATGATGGGGATGTGGGACTTGCATTCGTGCGTCATGCAACGAGCAAAATCCGTAGTGATCGGGATTTGCAAAACCATATGGCCCTCGGTTTTCGGGGGGAGGCCCTGGCCAGTATTGCTTCTGTTTCCCAGGTTGACTTGGTAACTTGTCAGGAGGGGGAGAACGCAGGTCGTAGTTATACGATTCGGGATGGAAATGTTGATGCTACGGGGAAAGTGGCTTGGCCACAGGGCACCCGAATACGTGTTGCGCATTTGTTTTATAACGCACCAGCCCGTCTCCATCATTTGGGCGCGACATCGACGGAAACAAGCCATGTGATCCATACCGTGCAGAGACTCGTTTTGGCCAATCCCAAGGTGAAAATTACATTGATGCAGAACAAACGTTTCCTACTGGATGCGCCGGGGGATGGGGAGCTCCGGCACGCTCTCCATGCCGTTTTTGGCGGTAAGGTGGCGCAGGCGGCTCTACCCACGGCGGTGAGTACTCCAGAGTGGTCCATTGAGGGTCTTGTAGTACGACCTACCCATACGCGTTCCGATCGTCGTGGTATCGTTTGGGTGATCAATGGACGGTGTGTACGTTCGGATGCACTATCCCAAGCTCTCCTGAGGGGATATGAAACCCTTTTACAGCGTGGTCGTTATCCCGTAGCGGTTCTTCATGTTCGGTTGGATCCGCAGCGGGTGGATGCCAATGTCCACCCTGCCAAGCAAGTCGTTCGTTTGCGTTGTGAAACGGAGCTGGGTGAATCGGTTACACAATTAGTAAGGCGGACGTGGAGGGAGGCAGGAGGATTATTGATCCCCCCGGTCGCATTGGTACCTGCACCGGAGCCCGCGGTGACGCCGTCCACATCGCCGGTAGTGCGTGACGGGGATGGGGTTCCTGATGGGGGTGGGATTCCTGTGGAGACAAGGGCTCATGCTTTGTGTTCCCGTTCTAAACCGGGGATATCACCGTCCACAAGGGCAGATGGGAGACGGGCTGGAAAGGAACATGGGGTACAGACGATTCCCTATCGCCGCAGGGATTGGGAAACCCATTCTGCAGGAGGGGAATCCCGTCCTGCACAGCAGAATTTATCGATCCCCGATGGGACGGAAAATATCGGGGGGATGGGAATATCCCCAGGGTCGTTGTCCTCTATCCCCGCTACGAAGTGGCCTCGTTTGCAACCAGTAGGCCAAATTCATGCGACTTACATTGTGGCTGAGGCAGAGGATGGTATGTATCTCATCGATCAGCATGCTGCTCACGAACGCGTCCATTATGAGCGCTTGTGTACTTCCTTACAAGGGGCGGATCAGGGGTCGTCCCAGGTTCTCCTCCTCCCCATATCTGTGGAATTGCCACGCGACGAGGCCTATGCCCTAGAGTCTCTACTACCCTCCCTGGCAGAGATTGGTATAGAGGTAGATTTCTTTGGCGAGTCGACCTTTTTGATCCGTTCCTATCCTGCCGTATGGTCCGTTCAAGAAGCAACCGCTATCCTCCCCGATTGGCTGACTGAGGTGGCCCGTTTGGGTAAATCGAAGCCAACCCGCTGGTTGGCGGAGTTGGCAAGTCGTTGGTCCTGTCGGGCTTCCATCAAGGCCCAACATCGGCTTAGCACCGCTGAGATGGAGTCATTATTGCAGCAGTGGATGAATTGCCAACAACCCGCTACCTGTCCCCATGGTCGTCCCGTGGTGGTGCGCATGGCCAGCGATGAACTGGCTCAATTGTTTCGGAGGGGACGGTGAGGGGAGATGTTAGTAACAACATCCCTGCAGTGTATGTCGTTTTGTCAGGGGGAGGCTATGAGAATTGCTCAGCAATATGGGGTTGTCTATGTTTCCCGGCAGTGTTTCCCATCCCTGATGAGGTTGTTGTCTGCCCATGAAGAGAGCGAGGTGCTGGTTTTGGGAAAGGATACCTGGCGTCTTGTTCACAAGGGTGGCTCTTCCCTTTCGTTTCATCCTGGCAGCTCCCGTCTACGGGTTCGACAACTGCGTAAGGGTCTCTCGGATCCTTTTTTCCGTTATTTGCGGATGCGACCGGGGGATGCGCTATTGGATGCAACCATGGGGTTGGGGGCAGATGCTACGGTGGCTTCCTATATTACTCAGTGGGGAGGATCGTCGGGAAGGGTGGAGGGTTGGGAGAGCCAACTATCCATTTTTTTGTTGGCAAAACATGGTTTGCAAACGTATGTATCCCCCGATAGGGCGTTGATGCAGGCCATGCGCAATGTTGTGATCCATTGGCGTGATCACCGGCGGGATCTGAGGCGTCTCCCTGAACGTTGTTTTGATATTGTGTACCTGGATCCGATGTTTCTACACCCGGGATCGCGGTCCCCCTCTATTCAGGCCCTGCGTTCCTTCGCCAATTGTTCCCCCCTGGAAAAGGAGATGGTGGGTATGGCCCAGCGGGTGGCTCGTCGTGCGGTGATTTTGAAGGCGGATGCCTCCTTTCCCTTTTATGATTTTGGTTTTTCCCTTGTTAAGAAGGCAGGTTATCATTTTTATGGGGTTTTACCAACGGAAGAATGTGTAGGTGTATGAGGGTTCTAGTCATTGTGGGTCCAACTGGTGTGGGGAAAACGGCCCTTGCGGTATCCCTAGCCCAGCGTTTGAATGGAGAAGTTGTTTCTGCCGATGCGTTTCAGGTGTATCGGGGGTTGCAGGTAGGTACGGCCAAGCCCACATTAGCAGAACAACAGGGTATTTCTCATCATATGTTGGATTTATGTGATCCTTGGGATGTTTTTCCCCTTTTTCATTATCAACGTTTAGCGTGTAGGGCTATTGCTTCCATTCATAAACGGGGCCGGATGCCCATTGTGGCGGGTGGGACAGGCCTGTACATAATGAGTTTGTTAGAGGGATATCGTATCCCCCAGGTTCCCCCTCAGCCCCTCTTTCGTTCTGCTTGTATGAGATATGTAGAACGGTGGGGTACTCTGGCGTTGCACAGAGTATTGCAACGACGGCACAGCGAGAGGGCGGCAGGGATTCATCCCCACAATGTACGTCGTGTCATAAGGGCGCTGGAGTTGGCACTGTATTCGGAGCAGGGGATAGGTCAGAGGGAAAAACCTGCGTATTGCGTGGCGGGGGTGAAGCTGGATGTACCTATGGAGATTTTGAGGGTTCGTTTACAGGACCGTTTACAATCCATGATCCATAAGGGGTGGCTGGCGGAGATGCGTTGGTTACGGGCGCAGGGTGCCTCTGTTGAATGGCCCGCTATGCAGGCCATTGGCTACCGGGAGTGGTTGTTATATCTCGATGGAAGGCATACCTTTTCCCATACCATGGGGTCTGTTCTGCAAACAACACAACGTTTTGTGAAAAAGCAGAGAACTTGGTGGCGTCGTTGGTCTGATTGGCTTAGTGTCAATCCATTGGGTGAGGGGACCGTGGAAAAGGTGTTGGGGTATAGTGAGGCCCGGTGGTTTGGATGACAAATGGTTTTGCGGGGGAATTCGTCCCCCCCTAGGGTGTCTGTTGGTGGTTTGTTTGGAAATGACGTTGAATCCTTGCTGGGGAGAACGTACAATAGAAGACAGTGGGTAATAGTAAGCGACGGACGGCCAGGGGGTTGTGAATGATTGTGGATGGATCGTTTGGGGTAGGTTCAGAGAAGCGATACGGGAATTGGTCCCGTGAGAGAGAGGTTGGAAGGAATCAGGAGGTGCATATGTGAAGTTATCTATCAATGTTCAGGATGCTTTTCTCAATCATATTCGAAAAGAATCCATTCCTGTAACTATCTATTTGGTAAATGGTGTTCAATTGCATGGTTTGGTAGAAAGTTTCGATAATTTTACGATTTTGATTGTCGTCACGGACAAGGGTCAACAGAGACAACAGGATAGAGGACAGCAGAAACAGCAAATGGTATATAAGCACGCCATTTCTACCTTTGTGCCATCGTGTCCTGTTCAGCTCGAGGGCAAAAAGGAGAGGTGAGGGTGTGCGTTTTCATTGGTTGATAGTTTAGGAATGTGTGGGCGTCGACAGGCGGAGAAAAGGGCCCGGTTGCGTGCGTCGTTGGCTCGGTGTGAAGCCCGTTTGGCTCCCGTGTGTCATGCTATTTCCCGCCGTGCGGAGCGCCATCAGGCGAGGGTTTTGTTCTGTTTCCGTCGCCATAGGATTACCGATCTTCATATGGTAGGTTCTATGGGGTACGGTTATGGGGATGGGGGTAGACGTGCGTTCGATGCCCTGATGGCAGATTTAATGGGAGCGGAGGCTGGATTGGTACGACCGCATTTTGTGTCGGGTACACACGCGATAGCGGCTTGTTTGTTTGCTGTGTTGCGTCCAGGCCAGGAAATGATTTATGGAACGGGTGTTCCCTATGATACGTTGCGCCCTGTTTTGTGTGGGGGTTCGGACGGGTCGTTGATCCAACAGGGTATCGATTGCCATTTCGTTCCCCTGTTGCCTGATGGAGGAATCGATGTATCGGGTATTTTGAATCGGGCCAGTCCCCGCACACGGTTGATTGCCCTGCAGCGTTCCTGTGGCTACGATTCTACGAGGTCTGCCCTATCGGTGAGGGTGTTGCGTAGTGCCATTGCCGAGCTTCGTACCCAACTTCCCGATTGTGTATTTTTCGTCGACAATTGTTATGGGGAGTTCGTGGAGTCCCGTGAGCCTACGCATTCCGGTGGTGCTGATTTGATGGCGGGTTCGCTGATTAAAAACCCCGGCGGTGGGCTAGCAAAGGGTGGGGGCTATGTGGTGGGGAGTCGGAAGCTGGTGAATCAGGTGGCGGGGCGTTTGATGGCCCCGGGCCTGGGTACAGAAATTGGGGCCACTTATGGTTGGTTACGGGATTGTTACCAGGGTCTCTTTCTGGCTCCGCATGCAGTTGGAGAGGCACTGAAGGGTGCGGTGTTGGCTGCCTCCCTGCTATCGGACCTAGGATATGCTGTGGATCCGGTTTGGGATGCCCCTCGCTTTGATTTGGTGCAGAAGCTTCATTTGGGGACCAAGGATCGTTTGTTAAACTTCTGTCGAGGTATTCAGGCCTTCTCCCCCATCGATTCGCACGTGATCCCTGAGGCCTCTCCTATGCCTGGGTATGATGATGAGATTATTATGGCAGGTGGAACCTTTGTGCAGGGCTCCAGTTTGGAACTTTCCGCGGATGCGCCCCTTCGTTTTCCTTATGTACTTTATTTGCAGGGGGGTCTTACCTATGCGCATGTGAAGCACGCGTTGATGGAGGCAACTTTTCGCATCCTGTGAAGGGGGGAATGAATAAGGTGTTGGATTTTTTGGGGTGGTCCCTTGTCATTCTCAATTTTTTACTAGCCTATATTGGTTTGATCGTCCCTCTTCTGCCCTCCATGCCGTTTTTACTGGTGGGTTTCTTGGCCTATTCTCTTTTCATTGGTAAGGTGTCCTTGGGCATTTCTTTTTGGATTCTTTCGATTGTCATCGTTTTGTTGACATTTGTTGTGGACTGGGTAATGAGTAGTTGGACCGTTCATAAACGCGGCGGTTCCGGTTATGCTGTCTGGGCCTCTGTGGGGGGATTGATTTTGTCTTCTATGTTTGCTATTTACAATCCCTTGGCACTTTTGGTGGGTCCTTTTTTGGCTGTGATGATGGTAGAGCGTTGGCTAGGTGATCAAGATTGGGCGGGTGCCGCCAAAGTTGCCGCTGGTACTATCACTGGTTTTTTAGCGGGTATTTTGGTGAAGTTTTTTGTTATGACGGCCCTGATTTTGTGGTTCTTCCTCAAGGTTGCTTGGGGGTAAGGAATAGGATGGCCCCGGTACAGATGTGCCGGGGCCGTTTTTGTTTTTTTGTAGATAAAGATTGGGTTATGGTACGAGGGGGGAATAGGGTGTGTATGTTCCCCTACATAATGGTTTTTCTGCGTAAAAAGATCATTCATAATGCTTTCCAAGGGGAGGGTACCCTTTTCATTTGATAAGGGGTATGAGTGCAAATCATGGTGACAGAAATAGTCATCGTCCTAGCCACATCATTTTTTATTTTCCAACATCCATTAAACATTTTTTAAAAATAGAATAATTTATAATGAGATATGAATCAGTAGTGGTGGTGGTCCTGTTTTGGCATCAGTACTATAAATTACTACATGTAATTTTAGGCATATGTCTCCATCCCATGCTAGCGGAATTTTGCATATTGTAGTTCAGAATACAGAATTCTTGTTGTCTTATTTCGATCCTTATATAATTCGATCCTTATATAAATTACTATTTAATTAGAAAAACAGAATATTTATTATAAAAATATTCAGGAGAGGAACGCAGATATTTCATGAAACGAAGAGCGGATAGTAATGATAAAATGAAAGATTATTATGATAATTATTATAATTACTATTATGATTATTACAACAATGACAATGATGGTTCGGATCATTCGTGCAAGAGGTGTGGTCAGCCTCGTCGCCACTGCCAATGTTGGTGTTGTCCCCCTCCTCCTCCCCCGGTCTGTTGTGTTACAGGGCCCACGGGACCCACAGGTCCCTGCTGCCTGGGTATTACAGGGCCCACAGGTCCGTGTTGTCCAGGGGTTACAGGACCTACTGGCCCAACGGGTCCCTGTTGTCTAGGTATTACGGGACCAACGGGTTCACAGGGACCAACCGGTCCGACAGGTCCATGCTGCACGGGCCCAACCGGTCCAATAGGTCCAACGGGTTCACAGGGACCAACCGGTCCGACAGGTCCATGCTGCACGGGCCCAACCGGTCCAATAGGTCCAACGGGTTCACAGGGACCAACCGGTCCGACAGGTCCATGCTGCACGGGCCCAACCGGTCCAATAGGTCCAATAGGTCCAATAGGTCCAATAGGTCCAATGGGTTTACGGGGCCCAACCGGTCCGACAGGTCCATGCTGCACAGGCCCAACCGGTCCAATAGGTCCAACGGGTTTACAGGGCCCAACCGGTCCGACAGGTCCATGTTGCACGGGCCCAACCGGTCCAATAGGTCCAACGGGACCAACCGGTCCAACGGGACCAACCGGTCCAACAGGACCAACCGGTTCAACGGGCCCAACCGGTCCAACGGGCCCTACGGGTGATCCAGGGGCTACAGGACCCACGGGACCTACTGGTGAAACGGGACCAACAGGCCCAACGGGACCCACTGGTGAAACGGGACCAACCGGTCCAACGGGACCTACGGGACCAACCGGTCCAACGGGACCCACTGGTGAAACGGGACCAACCGGTCCAACGGGACCCACAGGACCCACGGGACCAACCGGTCCAACGGGACCCACTGGTGAAACGGGACCAACCGGTCCAACGGGACCCACTGGTGAAACGGGACCAACCGGTCCAACGGGACCCACAGGACCCACGGGACCAACCGGTCCAACGGGACCCACTGGTGAAACGGGACCCACAGGACCCACGGGACCAACCGGTCCAACGGGACCCACAGGACCCACGGGACCCACAGGACCCACGGGACCCACAGGACCCACGGGACCCACAGGACCCACGGGACCCACAGGACCCACGGGACCAACGGGACCAACCGGTCCAACGGGACCAACCGGTCCAACGGGACCAACCGGTCCAACGGGACCAACCGGTCCAACGGGGCCAACAGGTCCGACGGGACCCACTGGTCCAACGGGACCCACTGGTCCAATAGGTCCAACAGGGCCCTCGGCGACAGCGGTTATGGCAAATCATGCTCAATTCAGTGGGGTGTCTGCGGCAGGGGTTCTATTGTCTAGGGGTTCTTTCATGATGATGGATACCGTTGTTTCCTCCAGCGGTAGGGATGTCAGCCTTTCCCTTGGTGGAACGGGTATTGACCTTTCCTCACCGTGTGTAAAATTGGCCCCTAATCACCATTATTTTGTTAGTAGTCATATAGTGGTTAGTGGTCCTCAATCCGTTTTCTCTTACCAGTTGAATGGTGAGACAGTACCGGGCAGTGTTGTAACCTCATCTGTTTCCCTTTCGGATACGGATACACAACATCTCTCCAGCAGTTTCTTTGTCCGTACAGGTGAAACGCAGGGGAGCCTATGCGCTATCAATTCAGGTTTATCGACTGTGAAATTGTTCTCTATAAATACCTCTATTATAGAATTGTTTTAAATAAAAACCCTTCGGTTTTCCGGAGGGTTTTTATTTTTAAATTATTTTAACTGTGTAAAAAATTAATTTATACTAGCAAAGGGGAAGGGGGAGCATGGTTATTCTATAGTTTTACACAAGCATGAATAGTATGGATCCACCATAGGTTGTACCGGATGGAGGGGAAACGAGAATGGCAGTTGTCAGGACGTGGGTAACAATAGGTATCCTTTCCATTGGGTTTAGTTTTGCGGTTTCGGCCATCTGTGTCGGGGAGGAAGAGGAGGCGGGGGTCCTGGCCGATATGGCCCTACGGGTTCACCGGGAGGTGGATAGGGCTTCCTATGGAGAAGCACGCGTACAATTGGTACATTTGACGGAACAGTTTGCAAATTCCCTTCATCTAGGAAGGCGTTTACGTTTGCACGGCATTCATATTTTGTCGAGTTTGTTGCTTTCTTTGGAAACAGAGCTCAATCGGGCGGCGGTTGATCCCATGCGTGTACAGGTCATAGCACATCAACTCTTGCTAGCGTGTGATGCACTTGCCCGTCGGCACCAACCCTTGTGGCAACGGAATTATGACTCCTTACGGGTACCTGCTCTGCAATGGTGGAGACTCCTTTCTGGAGGAGCATCTCCCAAGGAGGGCCAGGGTTTACTCCTCCATCTCCAACAGGCGTATCGAATCATTCGTCCTGCAATCTTTCTGGACCGTACAGAGGAGATGGTTGGTGAACTTGATTCCCTGCTTATTTATCTCCAGCAATATCATACCCCCCAGCAAACGATTTCGGGATTAAGGCGTTGGCTCCAGGTTTTGGGGGAAGTTTTCCAACCCCAGGGGGAACGTGTTACAATGACATCGGTGCAAGGTTCCCATGGTGCTGCGGCCAATGTGGCTACCCTATTGATGATATGGATTGGTTTTGTTTTCCTGTACGTGACAATTCGGAGGTGCAATATTTTTCCTTTTTCGGCGCGGCATCGTTTGCGCGAATGAGGTAGGGTTGGGATTGCACGGTTGGTAACCTCAGGGGTTTGTCCTATGCAATGATTGTGGAAATTATGATGTTTGGATTGTCCTACCATGGGACCGTGGAAACTATACGTTATGAGTCAGGGGGTCCTAGTTTATGCGTCAGTGGTTGCGGGCGGGTTCAGTATGGACAAAGGGGAAAGCATCAGGTGAGGAAATTCCGCAGGTGTTGAAATCGGCCGCTGTAGGAATTTGTGGGAAAGAGATTATCTACGTGGGACCTGATGATCCTGAACGGGCGGCTACCTATGATAGGATTGTTGATCTCAGGGATTGCTTTCTGATGCCAGGGTTTATCAATGCCCATACTCACATGGGACTCTCTCTCCTTCGTGGTTATGCGGAGGATTTGCCCCTGGCCAGGTGGCTGCACGAGAAGATATTCCCCCTGGAGGATCAGATGGATGGGGCTGTAATTGCGGTCGGTACCCGGTTGGCTATTGCTGAGATGATACGGACGGGGACAACCTGTTGTTTGGACATGTACTTCCACATGCATGAGGTGGCCGGTGTTGTGGAGGAGACAGGTTTTCGTGCTTGTTTATGCAGTAGCTTTATGGGTGACTGTAGTGAGGAGGATTTTCTGGAGAAGCTTCGTGAGTCAGAACAGTTTTGTAGGTATTGGTATGGTAAGGGTCAGGGACGTATCACAACGGCAATAGCCCCACATGCCCCTTATACTTGCCGGCCCGATCAGTTGCGGCAGGCTGCTGAATTGTCCCAACGGTTGGATCTTCCCATACATATTCATATTGCGGAGACACGACGTGAGGTGGAGGAGCACAAGGAAAGATATCAGCTGCATCCGGTAACCCATCTGCAGGAGATAGGTATTTTGCAGCGTCCTTGCATTTTGGCCCATGTTGTCCACGTTGGTGAAGAAGAAATTGAACAACTCGCAGAGGGTAGAGCCCATGTAGTGCATAATCCTCGCAGTAATTTGAAGTTGGGTAGCGGAATTGCCCCTGTAGTGCCTATGCTACGTTCGGGTTTGTGTCCTGCTTTGGGAACGGATAGTTCTGCTAGCAACAACAGCCTGGATATGTTGTCCGAGGTACAAATGGCTTGTTTACTTCATAAGGGGGTTTATGAAGATCCCATGGCCTTATCGGCTGGGCAGGCGTTACGAATGGGTACGGAGTATGGGGCCTATGCCTTGGGCTTGTCGGACAGAATAGGTACATTGGAGGTAGGCAAGCAGGCTGATGTAGTGGCCTGGAATCTGGAGGGTGTATGCCACGCCCCAGGGGAAGATCCCGTGACCCAGCTTGTATATTCCGCTGGCCGATCTGATGTGCATTCCGTTTATGTAGCGGGACGTTGTTTGCTGGAAAATGGTGTGTTTCAGGTAATGGATGAGGAAAAGATAGTGGCGGATGCCAAGCAGGCTCTGCAAACCTTACGGGCAAGGTGCTAGGTGTAACAACTTATGGGGATGGAGTAGCGTATGATTGCGGGGGTCGTTGTTGTCTTCCATTTCATTCAGGATGGATTTAAAGAGTTGTGGCACATATTTTATGTAGTGTAATGTGGTTCCCCTGCCTCTTGTTCATAAGGGTCAACCTTGTGATGTTTACCTTATAAAAATATTATAAATATAAAATAATTTATAAGGAGGGTATGAATTGGGGGGTCATTTTTGCATCCGAGGCATGCAATGTTTTGTATCTCCCTGTTGTGATTGATTCGTTGGTGGATTTAGTCCATCGGGGAATCTGGGTTGTGTGTTTATGGTACAATCGTAGGAGGATTATGGAAGAGTCAAGGGGAGAAGATGATGGAGTGGTTTTTGAACACCGTGGGTGTTGTATGGGGTTTATTTCTGGCCCTCGTGGGTTTGTCCTTTCTTGTGTTCATACATGAAATGGGGCACTATTTATTTGCTCGTCGTTGTGGTGTTTTCGTGTATGAGTTTGCAGTCGGTTTTGGTCCGCGGGTTTGGTCTAGGCGTAATCGTAAGAGTGGTACAATTTGGAGTTTCCGTGCTATCCCCCTTGGTGGTTTTGTCCGCATGTTGGGTTCGATGGAGGCGGAGGATACACAGCCCTCTATTTCTGTAGGCAGTAGGATATACATACGGGTTGATGATGAGGGTAGGGTAGACACCCTTTATCTCTATGATCCAGGGGAAACGGAAAAAAGGGAATTAGGTAAGGGGTCCTTTACGTGGTATGAAGGGATGGTACGAGCTGTTGATTTTAAGGATTCCATGACGATTTCTTTGGATGTTCAGGAGAAGGGGACTTCATCCCCCAGGTCCTTTCCCGTTCTCGTCGGGGCGGGGGTATATTCCGGCTCAGGATCTGATAAAACGTTGGTACGTGTCGTGCCCCCCCACCTCCGATATGATGCAAAGGGCAGGGGCAAGAGGGTTCTGGTCTCTTTTGCAGGTCCCCTGTTCAATATTTTGCTTGCGATTCCTTTGCTTTTTTTCTATACGGGTGTATCAGACAAGGATCGGTTGTTTTTTGATGATGTATTGGACAGCAGTCCGGCGATGAGGGCAGGGATTCAGCCGGGTGATGCCCTGGAGAAGGTAAGCAATTTTGAGGTTATGGGGAGACGTTTTTCCCAAAATGCCTATGTAAAGGCTCTGGGAAAAAATGAGCCCATGATTCTGACGGTCAGGGGTGCTGATGATCAGAGACGTGATGTAGAGCTCATTCCTAAACCATTGCAAGAGGGCAGGAAAATTTCTTCCTTCTCGGGGATGATGTCGGAAATTGGGGTTACGTATGATTTTCGGCCGCAAACCATTAGATGGTTGGATATACCCCGGATCAGTTTTGCGCATGCTGCTTGGATGGCCGAGAGTACGTGGGATAGTATCGTTGGAATTTTCACGAAGGGTATTCCCTTGTATGGTCCTGAACGTAAGGGTGGAGGACCCCTTTTGGTTATAAAAATGTTGGTTGATAGTACGAAGAGCCTGAACGCTTTTCTCTATATTTTGGCGAACCTGAGTTTTGTTTTGGCCTTTTTCAATCTCATTCCGTTTATTCCCGTACTGGATGGGGGGAGGATATTTCTTCTATTGATCGAGGCTATACGGAGGAAACCAAACACCCCCAGGGTTGAGATGGTTCTTGCGGCTTTGGGTTTCTTCCTTATGATTTTGTTTTTTGTTTATGTGTCCATTGGTGATATTATACACCTCGTAAATCAGTTCATGAGTTAAATTAAAATATTATTTTATAATAAAATTGATATTGTATGTATGGTTAGGCATTACATCATAGGGAGTCATATTTTGTACTCCCCCTGTAAAATTGAATAGGCCCCCGATACAATGGATATAGGTGCTCGATGGTTAGGCGGGGGAGATCTCTTTCCGTGGGGGTTGGTGTGATGAGGGGAAAATTTTTGTTTGAGCTGATACCGGAGTCGTCGTTTTTATTAGCTTCAGAAAAACGGCGAAGGGGGATATGATTTGCGCTGGGCATTTTATTGAACATACCGGGTTGAATAGGGGGGATCACTGTTGGATCATCATTTGATTTCTTGTCCTCCAGTAGCCTCCGTAGGTCCCATTGTAGGTGTATCATTTTTGGGGTGGGTCCCCGTCCTAATGGTGTACGGGGACCCATTGTGGTATTAATTTTTGTTACTGTTGCATCATAGTTGGGAGGTACCGCTGCAAAATTTGTAAGATCTTTTGTATGCTTATGTTATTTGAATAGTCTTGGTAGTTTCCTCCAGGGTATGATCCGGGGGATCCGGGGGGTCCGGGGGATCCGGGAGATCCGGGAGATCCGGGGGATCCGGGAGATCCGGGAGATCCGGGGGATCCGAGAGATCCGGGGGATCCGAGAGATCCGGGGCATGATCCCGTTGTTACGGAATTGATGCCTTGTCCCAGAGGCATCATCATCATACCAGGACAGGAGGCATGCGATTCAGGTGTCGAGGAGGGAATGAAGATTGACACCCCGGCGAGGGCAAGACTGGCTATGGTTTTATACATGTATCCTGTGATATTTTTGTTTTTCATGGCGAGCATACCTCCCCGGTATTGTCTATATTTTGGTTGTAAATTTGTCGTCCGTTGTATGTCTTGTTTGTTTTTGATTGTTGATTACATTATAGGGTTATTATTTTACTTGTAAATATATATGTTACTCATTCAATAGGATGAATTCAGTGGGGGATGTCAGCGTGGGTTCGAGGACGTGATTGTAATGTTTAGGGGCACGGTAGGACTGTGTCTGTGGTTTTCATTGTATTATTATATTTTTATAATTTCTATGTATTATTTTATCCATACAGGATATAAATTCGGAATAGTGCAATTGATATATGGGCACCTTGTGTATCGTTGTTCATAGATTGTGGACGATGCCACGATAGTGGGATCACCATCCCCGGATGATTCCCTTTGCAGACGTAGGAGGGTGTGTTCTAGGGACGTGTGCGTTTGATTCTTCCTTAGTCTTCGTTTGGGTTCTCTGGTTTTTCCGGATTATTCTTGAGTTTTCGTTTGTGTTCTCTGGTTTCTCCGGATTATTCTTGCACGTACTAGGTGATTTTCTAATTCCCTATCCCAGTCATTCCCACCGTTGCATGCGTATGGGCAGGCGAATGTTCCAAGCTTTACCTGGCACGAAATGTTTTAGGGTTGTGCAGAGTAAGGGGGTAAGTATGGTAGGGGGGATGGAATGAAAGGGAACCATCGAGGATCGTTTGTTCTTTCTGTAGTAGTGATGCTCTTTTTTGTTATCCTATTCCATATTTTAATTCGTACTTTTGTGTTTTCGGTGTCTTCGGTTACAGGTGAGTCCATGCAGCCCACCTTTCCCAGGGGGGATGGTAGTGAACAGGTAGTTGTCAATCATATGGCCTACAGATTAGGTTCCCCTGAGCATTGTGACGTAGTGGTATTTCGTCCACCTGGAAAAGAAGGAAAACTCACCAAACAGGATAGGATGAAACTGAATTTTTTTCATCGCATCGTATCCATTTTCAATGACGACCGTTATTTTATAAAGAGAGTAATTGCTACTGAAAATAATAAGGTGGTTGTTGATGAAAGTAGTAATGTTTATGTGAACGGAAAGCGTCGTATAGAGAATTTTGTTACCCCCCCTGATCCTTACCGTTATGCTGAACGTGTAGGGACGGAGGTTCCCCCGAATCACATATTCGTTATGGGTGATCATCGTGACAATAGTGAGGATAGTCGCCACTTAGGGCCCATACCCATAGAAAATGTAGAGGGTCGTGTGGACTTGCAACTCTGGCCTTTGTCCAAGTTTGGTTTTCTCGACAATTCCAAGTGTACAGGGCAGTGAGTGGTTACAATCTCGTCCAATGGTTGTGGGGGGATGGTGGGCTTTTTTTTCCGTGATCCATTGTGTTTTATCATGGTAGGGGAGGATCCTGGGGTCAGATATTTCTGGGGTTTTGGGGGATTTGGGATTGGGATGTTGGGCCGCCGTATCCATCCAGGGTCAGGGCCTATATACATAAGGGGGTATTTCGTTTCCCGTTTGATCTCGGTAGGGATCGACCCTATGCAGGACCCCTATGGATTTTTCTAACGAGGGCAGGTATTCTAGAGACGAGGTAGAGAGGGAGAATTTTCTGGGGGTATAATGAGAGGAAGGTCTTAGTAAAAAATGCGTATGCGCCAATCTTTTGTACCCACCCTGCGCACTGTGGGCGACGCCAGTATGGCCAGTCATCGCCTCCTGTTACAGGCTGGGTACATTCGTCAAATTGCGGCGGGAATTTATGCTTATCTACCCTTGGCACAGAGGGTTTTGCGGTCTATTTCTGAGGTGATCAGGGAGGAAATGGACGAGATCGGTGGTCAGGAACTCGGTCTACCGGTGTTACATCCCGCTTCTCTGTGGCAAGAGACGGGTCGTTACGAGGCTTATGGTCCGGAATTGATGCGTTATACAGATCGTCATCATCGCCCTTTTGTTCTTGGTCCTACCCATGAGGAAATCATCACCAGTTTAGTGAGGGATGCTGTCTCTTCCTATAAGAGGTTGCCCTTGTTGTTGTACCAGTTGCAAACCAAATTTCGTGATGAAGCGCGACCCCGTTCAGGCCTTCTTCGTGGTCGTGAATTTTGGATGAAGGATGCCTACTCTTTTCACGCAGATGCTGATTCTCTCCTGGTGACCTATAATGATGTATTATCTGCCTATCAACGTATGTTCTCGCGCTGTTGTCTCGATGTTCGGGTGGTAGAGGCCGATGCAGGTTCTATTGGGGGCAATCAAACACATGAATTTTTGGTGCCTTCCACGGCAGGGGAGGATAGCATGGTGATCTGTTCTCAGTGCGCCTACGCTGCCAACATAGAACAGGCATCCGTAAAGCCGATTGTTCCTGAGGAAGGGGAGGGAGATAGATCTCCTTCTCCTCTCCCTCCCAGGGATAGTTTTCCTACACCAGGTTGCCAGACGATTGAAGATCTTTCTCGGTGGTTGAAAATGCCAACCTGTCGTTTGGTGAAAAGTTTATTGTTTATGGCAGATGATAAGCCTGTTCTTGCTGTTTTGCGTGGGGATCGTTCGTTGAATCCTTTGAAATTGCAGAAACATTGTCAATCCAATACATGTGAGATGGTAGATAAAGCTACCCTTCAGAGCCTGGTAGGTGTATCTCCCGGTTCGATTGGTCCTGTGGGATTACCGGAGAATATATCCATCGTCATTGATCAGGAACTATTAGCTTTCCCCAGCTGGATCGTGGGTGCTAATGTGGAGGGGGTGCACTTTTGTTTTGTTTATGTAGGGCGTGATCTTCCCGCTGGTCGGTATGAGGTTGCGGATTTGAGGATGGTAGAGGAGGGGGATGCCTGTCCACAGTGTGGGAATCCCCTACAGTTGGAACGTGGGATCGAGATTGGACATATTTTTCAGTTAGAGACACGTTATAGTGAGCCGATGCAGGCTACATTTTTGGATGTGGAAGGTAAAAAACGCCCCTTTTGGATGGGGTGTTACGGCATTGGTGTATCCCGTCTCCTGGCGGCTGTGGTGGAGCAGCATCACGATGAGAAGGGTATATGTTGGCCGCCCCCCATAGCTCCATATCGTATTCATATAGTTGTTGTCAATTCCAGGCAGGAAATACAGGCTGATCTCGGGGAGACCATTTATGCGGGTTTGCGTGAACGGGGTATTTCGGCCCTATTGGATGATCGTTGGGAACGGGCGGGTGTGAAATTCAATGATGCAGATTTATTGGGTATGCCTTTACAAATTGTCATTGGTTCCGGGGCAAAGGATGGAAAAATAGAATATAAGATTCGTCGTACGGGGGAGAGGGGAGAAATTGCCTGGGGGGATCTATGGGATCAATTCCCTCTTTTGGAAAAGAAGGCTTTGCCCGTTGGATAGGTCTCCTGCTGATGAATGAAAGAAATACAGGGCAGACGGTATATCCCTAGGGAGCTGTCTGTCTTGTTGCAGCATATTTTAGGGGGTTTCTCTCTTTCTTGTTGATGCCTCCTTGTTTTCAATTTTTGGGGGAACATTTCCCCTAAACCCTGCAGTGGTAGCATCCTATCTATCCCATTATTTTTCTGAATTTACAATAAATTAGTGATGAAAGGATAACTGGGGTTTCCGTGCGCGCAGTGGAATTAGGCCATAGTAGTAACGATGAAACCTTGTAATAGAGGTAGAGCAAGGGGGGCTGATTCATTCTGATGAGGACGGTAAGGGGTTGGCTGAGATGCCCGCCCTGTTCGACAATGGCTATCCCAAATCCATCCATACCTGGCGTGTTCCCCTCTCATTTTCTCATGTCTGGTCTATTCTGAGGTAAAAAATGAAGTAAACTTTATAAATATAAGGTATATCCATCCGAAGATACAAAACAGAAACGGTGTCATAATGAAATGTTATTATGTTACCAATTGTTTTATCAAAAGGTGAGACTAGATTTATAGATGGAGCATTCCCCATAAGAAATTGCACGGTCCCAAAAATCCATGCTAAAGAGTCGTCGTTCATCTATCCGCTATGAACAGCGTAGACCCGGATTGTAAAACGATCGTGTTTTTAATACCATTTATTAATATTTTATTTTTTATATATATTTACTTTCCTTTGATTGTGTTGAAAAAGGGTAGTAGGGTAGTTATCTTAGTGTAATTTTACAATGTTAAAATATTAAAATAAATCCATAAAAAATGTAATTTTTCATGGATTTTTTATATCTACTATGACACAGTATCATGGATCAGAAAACGCTCCCGGGGGCGTTGTACAGGCAGTACGAAGTACAAGGAACCCTAAGGACTACCTATTTTGGGGAAGTGATGCTGTATTTGGCGGTTACGTAACTTCCTTCTTTTTCGGATCGGGATACCGTTGACACTGGGGATTTCACAACGGTCCGATTTTCGGGTTTCTCTGGTGTTTTTTTTATTCTGGTTTCCTTTTCCCTTCTGGGGGATACTCATCGATCAACGAAACCGTAACGCCTCGTAGATCTTGTTTTTTTATATCTTATGTGAAATAATGTCGGTAATTGGAAAGTCACCTCCGGGGGTGATTCATGAGTGGTTCAAGGAGCTTAGAATTGTCCAGTTCCTGGAAGTAGTATCGTATTTTGAAAGCAATCTGAAGTAAAAGGGGTAGAAAGAATAGGAGGGGTTTAGGTATAAATAATTACAACTTTTTTAATATTACAACACTAATGATATTGGTGGGGGCTTGTTTCAACTGTGGTAGTTGATATTAAAATGAAAAGTTACAATAATATACAACTGTCATCATTATTGATAGGGGGGTGGTAGGTTGAAGATTGTTTTTTAGGTTGGTTTCCTTCAAATAAAATTTTATCATTATGAATTGAATTCCGCATACGATCCATTCTGCATGTGCGGGGTGGAATAAGGGAGGTTTATTGGATATGAATAGAGGTTCTAGATGGTTTGGGGGCTCGTTTTGTGTGATTTTTCTGTTGGCTATTCCCTTTCAGGGGGAGGCATTGGGGACGGAGATGGTGGGGAATTCGGATATGGGGGAACCTGGACGGATCCAACAAGGGACACTACAAACAGCGGCATGGCCGGAACAGTTGGATAGGTATGATTCCCATTCCGGTGGGGAGAAGCAAGGGCAGGGATCTGTTGATAATACGGCCGATGTGGGACATGGATCTCCAGGGAATCGTGTTCGTATAGATCGGGACACGAACCAAAGTATGGTGTCGACCCGGGAGGGGATTCCTCTTATTGATAGTGATAGTTCTAGGAGGGAAAAGAGGGGAGTTATCGGAGCCGGGTTGGGATTTGTAGGGGCCGGGTTCATTCTATACCAGTTGTATGAGTTGGTGAGCAATGAGGTCGGGAGGTACCCGGGAATCAAACTGGAAATACAAGCAGAGAAAGCAAGGATTGGGATGCTGAATAGGGAAAGGGAGTCCATTGGGGAGAAGACGGAAGCAACTAAAGTGACACAGGGTTTGGGGGGTACGGGAAAGGCCGATATGGATAGGGAAATCGAGGCTAAGGAGAGGGAAATATTGGCAAGGGAATTCGAGATTAGGGATCTGAATAGGGAAAAGGATTTCCTAGGGAAAAGATTCTACATAAATCAGGAAATAGAAGCCCTAAGGACGAGGCTTGGGATGCTTGGTCAATATAAGGGGGAGGTTAATGGAGATAGGGTAAGAGAGGGGGTAATAGCGCAGGGGGATGGTGTGTATCAGGAGAGGGAAGTAGATAGTACCCCTGTTTCAGGGGATGCCCCGCGAGCAGACGGGGAATTGGGTAGTGCAAGTGAGATGATCATAGGTAATTCTCCCCCCTCCTCATCGGAGTTGATAGAGAGACCCGATATTGATCAGGAAATTAGCATAGGGGAAGCGAGGATTAGAATGCTAGATGATAATGGTAAAATTACAGAATATATAAAGTATATTGATCAGGGTATAGATTCTAGAATGGAAATTATCGAAATATTGAGAAGAGATATAAAGAAAATAAGGGATGGGGAAATCGAATGGTTGGGGAAGACCGTACAGGGAGACAGGGAGGACAATAGGATACGGGAGGATATGGAAAATCGGAAGATCCGACTCGATTGGGAAGTTGCACAAGCAGAGGGGGATCTGAGGAATGCAGAGGCTGTTCAGTCTAGGTGGAATGTTATTAAATTTATATTTGAGGTAATTGGGTCCATTCCCCCGACGGCTATGATACCATGAATTTCATGCATAGCCCTTAGTTAAGATCGATTGTTAATTCCATTAGGGATAATGGCTCGATTTGGTGTTGGTTCCCTGGGAAATCCTTCTCTGTTGTGTTGGCCCTTCTCACCCCATTCCAGTTTCCACGATCGTTTAGGTCCCTATTCCGATCATGGGAATTGGGGTTCCAGTAATCCCCTCAAGTGGATTTTCTACTAAAGTTGTCGTTTTACTGCCCTCCGTCAGGATGAGAGTCAGCTCCCCTGCCCCGAGGCCCTCCCCATCATAAGGGGTTTCATAAGGCTACTATGGGTTGGTTCTACTCCGTGCACGGTTCCTCCCAAGTTATACTTTGGTTTTTAGTACGCTTGATAGGGGGTACGGTCTTTGTCCCCCCCCATGTACGGACCCCCCCCCCTCAGGTTTCGTATAAGATCACGGATGGTGGGGGGGTTCCTTCCCCCCCACCCCCAACGTCTTGTTACACCGCATTGCTGCCCCGATATCGTAGGTAGGTTGTCCCCTGTGACTTCCCCCCTGATGTGTTGTCGCTATCCCTTGGTTTTGCTGTGAATGGTCCCATTCGATGCATTATCGAACGGCTCATTCTTGTTGAGCTTCCTAAGTTCCATCGGATGGGGTGTTATAGTCCTTTCTTTTTCTAGATCGCTCATCATCGGAGTGTTTTTTTATAACCAACAGCCTTGTTTTTCATCCTTTCCTCATTAATTTTAAATATAAATAATATGTGTATTGTAAAGAAAAGATATTCTTATTTTCATCTCGGTGTTCAACACTAGATTCCCAAGTAACAAATATAAAAAAATATGGAAAATTTTCATATTGCATATGATTCAATATTATTTCTGCTCTCTTTCCAATCTCCATGATTCATGATGTCCCCCGATCCCCCCTTTTTTCGCTGTTGTTGGTGACGATGAGGATAGAAAAGAGCTGTTATCTGGCCCCTTTTTCAATTTTCTGGGTGAGATTGGATGAAGGGTGATCCTGCATAGGATTTTTCATATTATTTTTTATGGTTTTCGGAACAAGGATGGGTGTTGATGACGATCAGGGACACCGATGGTAGATCCTATGAGCGAAAATTTTTGGAAACCTGATTCCAGATGCCCAACATTATAGGGTACCGTGTTCAACATAAAGAATCTCCCAGGCGCTACGCACGCTATCCTTGTTCTATCAACTATGTAAATGGATACTTTTTTCCTTTGCCGCTACGAATCCCCAGATAGGTGGTATTTGTCTGAATGGTGGGTTCTGTGTAGGAGGCGAAGATTCATGAGTCCAGGCAATATATCCTATTGGAACATAAGATGATTAGGAAGTGGGAATCCCCCTAAGGCCGGGTATTCCCACTTCGTTTGCTTTGCCGAAGTCCCCAATGATACATCGTTTGTTTGTAAGGAAACGAGTTCTTTCAATAGAAGGAGGTCCTAACGGAAGCAGGGATCTTCCAGAACAAACTGGGAATTGGTATTCTGTAACTGTGGAATCAAGAAGGTAGTAGTAGAGGGCTTCCGTGGGTATCTAAGATACGCTTTCTATAGCCATTCCTGATGATTTTGTGGCATTTCCCGTCGTTCCCCTGATCGTTTTTTTGCCCTATATATTCATCTTTTTTCTCGCAAAATGGGAGTTGGTGGAGTAGTGTAAGTATAGAATGATATAACATAAGGATAAGAAAAAAATGACAGTAATTTATTATTATTTTTTACAAATCAAGGTAGGATCAATAGTTAGTAAATATATAGAAAAGAAGGGGATAGGGTCAGGATCCAAATATATATTTTATTTTTTAATAAAATAAAATATTGTACATAAGAATCTATGAAGGAAATACCGGGGATGATGGGAATCCTTCTTGAGAGCTTTGTCTAGGAATTCACACCTACAACGGGATGCCGTCTCATCCCCAGGAAACAATTGTGAACCCTGTCCACTGCACTTAGCATTATCACATTTATTTATTAGTAAATAGTATATAATAATTTATTTAAAGCACGAAAGCTAGGATCGTTGTACCTGGATGATCAGTATGTACATCCATACTTTGGATCCGACACCCTTGGTAGGATATTTGAATATAAATATAAGTGAATCATAAATTCTATATATAGTCATTTGTGACATAAAAAATAAAATTTAAGGTTTTTATATTGAATATATAACATTTCCTTTGCGCTCGTGCCTCTGCCCACAAGAAATAATTGTGGATCTTTCTTTTGTTTGTGGTATAACGAGACCAACGAATGCAATGGATGTATCGGGTGCAGCAGATAACACAGGGTCTATGGGTATAATTAGTAGTACGGGGACTGTGTATAGGGACCACCAGATCGGGTTTAAAGACAAATTCAACTGAATATTTTTTTAATAATATTGGACGATTTAATTTATATATTCGGTTGTCATCAGAATATTTTTGGGGTAATTCCATTATTTATTATTTGGTATAATAGATTATCGATATAAAAAAATATTTTTAATTAAAATTGGGAGGTATAAATTGAATTACGAATTCAAACGACGTCGACGTAGGGGTTATGGAGGGAATAATATATTTAATATATTTTTTCCTATTGTGAAGGTCAATGACAAAAGAAAACGGAGAATACGAGAACCAGAAACATCACATATGTGTGGGGCGCTTGGTGTTACGGGATTTGTGGGGCCAACAGAACCTTCAGGGCAATCCATTCTGGGAACCACGGGTTCTACCATGGAATCTGTGGAATCCCTGCAAACGACCGACAGCGGGACTTTCCGGTTGTGTTCTCGCTGTTCCGGTGATGTTATTTTTGTAAATCGTACCATTCCCATCAATACGACAGATATCGTTAATGGAACTGCTATTTCCCTATCTCCACCCTGTATTCTTTTGGCCCCCTCCCAGCAATATTTGGTGGAGGCGCATATGAACGCGGTTTCTCTCGAGTCTCCTTTTTTGTCATTTGCTTTTCAACTGGATGGTAATTCACTACCCCAGAGTATTTTTTCTACAATGATGGGCGTAGCGGCGATTTCTAATTCCTTTATCGTAAATTCTGGTTCTGGGGTCAATAGACTTTGCGCTATCAATAATGGTTCTAGTCCCATTGGCATTGTCTCGGCCATTATCACCGTTGTAAAAATATCTTAGTTTTCCACTATTTTGGGGTTGTTGTTTGAGGTGTAATATTTTATATTTTATTTTTAATATTCAACTCATCTTTTTATCTTCAAACTCGTGAGGGATGTGATTCTTTTGCATAAATGGTGCTGATGTACATGTATTTTGCAAACAATGCATGGGTGGTATTAATGAAAACAATATAAAATATATTTTGATATTTTATTTAAATTAAAAATTTTTATTGTAATCTATTTTTTTGCCTTCATTGCCCGTGCTACTCTTGATTTTACTGTGCATTCCTTATCTTGAGGGCTTGAAAAACGATTCCTTATAAAGGGGGGTCTTCGGACCTTAATGGTTACGAGACCAGGAGGGCTTAGGGGGGACCACCCGTGGTAACCAAAACGAATGAGAAGATGGACCCTAATTTACCACGCCCCCCTTCTAAAATAAATGAAGTGGAACTGATTGGTTTGAAGGAAATGGAATCAGGATACAGGAGTATGAGAACCATCGGATTTGTATTTAAATCTGTTGTTGAAAAACCCTCTCACCCGAAACCAAATGTTCCTGTGGGGGGTAATCCCGCGGAGAGGGACAAGAAGTTTCTTATAGTGGGTTTCAGTAACTATTACCTTCATAGGATTGATAACGGTTTTATGGGGGAGAAAAAATTGTGCGATTAAGTCTATATTACGCTAAAAATTTCGTGTTTGTACGATGTAATCGGAATCTTTGCAAACGGGGCAGGGGAAAACGTAAGGCTTTATAAATCATCAACGAATGCTTCCGCAGATAATACTGCATTAATTTATTTTTTATTTTATTATGAAAAAATAGTGTAAATTTTACATATTTAATTATTTCTTTAAATTATTGAATTTAAAAATAAATTAAAATATAGGATTAACTGTGAGGATCTAATAATATGGTACTTACTGTAGTATGCATAATTGTTTCTACTACTACATTGAGTATAGACGCTGTACTGGGTCCATTCCGGAACCCTTCCCTGATATTCAATCAACCCAATTCCATTGGATATTAGGAGGTTCCCTCATACCCAGCTCAACGCATGTTTCTGTTTATGAAAAAAATACTTTTTTACGAATATATTAGCAAAATGAGGATAATGAGTTCTCTGTTCTTGTGGGGGATCCCATAGAGGATATCCTCTCCTGTAAAAATAAATAAATTTAACCATTAACTATAAAATACATAATGCATTCACAATAGAGGGCAAGTGTCAGGATATGCAATCAATACGTTTCTAATTATAAAAATTTCATGAAAAAAATTAAAAGATTGTGATCTTACCGAAAAAAATAGCAAGGGTAAGAGTGGTGGCCTACTTCAATGAAGGGGTCCTGTGGGGGGGTGTACATTTGCTAAGCAATGTGCTGCCAAACCCCTGAAGGAAGAGAAGGGACCCTGCGCACCACGGATAAGTCTTTATTCAACAGCAAAACAGAGGGACAAAATGGAGCAACCAATATTACAGGGAAAAAGGTAATATTCGTGAGTGATACCGCTTTTTTGGTTGTAATCTTCCCCCTGGTTGATTTTCTTGGGTTTCCCATCGTCCGGAAATCATATCATCGTAGTGAATTATAACTATATGACATACATAATAAGAGTTAAAATTACAAAATAATTTAAAAATTATAATAAAACATAAAAAATTACTGTAAATGGCAATCATGTAAAAAAATGAAAGTCATACCCATACTCAGGGTAGTTTGGTTTCCCTGAAAATAAATGTAAGAATATTCTTTTTTTAGTGTGAAGATAGGAGATACGTGGCAGGGATAGCGAATTCCCCCACGCGGACACAGAGTGACTGTCCACCCCACTGAGTTTTTTTGCCTGCTCTGGGTTGAAATTTTGATACACGGAATCAATCACCCTTTGGAATGAATCAAGGGTAGGATAACAGCTCACTCCATTCGTATAACGTCTAGCCTCTCTGTGATTTCTTTCTAAGGAACCCGCTGTACGATTCTGAACAGCATCCGCTAGGTCGTAATCAGGATACGTTGTTACATCATCAAAGGAAGCTCATAGACCTTCAACGAGCTTCGGCAAATTGGATTGATAATCATCACTAGAGCGTATCAAGCCGTGAAGAGCCTCTTTTTTGTCAAGAACATGAAAAACGTCTTGATAAATCCGGCCTCGTATGGGTTTCCACTTTACTCTCTTTTTTCTCTGTCTATCCTTTCTGAAGGTCTGGTAAAGATTCACCATTTTGTGGAACTGACACCCTTGAAAACCTGCTTTGGGATATACCTGGCTCAGCGCCTTTCTAATTCCCTTATGACCATCAGCAATAAAAAGGGTATCAGGACCCATCCGTAAACCACGGTCGTAAACATTTTAGAGGGCCTCATGCCAAGTTTCAGCTGTTTCGGGGAGATTTACCAAACTTGATAAAACCCCATCTGTTTTTATCCCTGATGTATTTTTCCTACTTGCTTTTATGATATAGACAGCTGCTATCCCGAATCTGTGAACGGGTTTGTAGTAGGCATCCGCCTTTACGGTCCTAATTTCATGCGAGTTTCTTACGGGTTCCTTATTGAATCCCCTATTCCCTTCCTTTAGATGTCCCATAAGTAATCTTGACACAGTGGAGTATGGGATTTTTGATCACAGAATATCGTTCGACAATTTGGATATTTTTTTATGGACATATCAGCCTTACGTAAGGAGGAAAGAATATCTGTACACGACTTTGTACATTTTTTGTAGGGTTTAGTAACCGCAGATCGGAAATGCCCTTTTCTTGGCTGGGGGTCATAGTAAACCACAATTCCTTTGCTGGTGCGTTTTTTACGTTTTTTATAACCATTTCGGGCTACTTTTGGGAAATCGGGACCCCTTTGGTGTTTCTCCCGGCCACCTAAAATTTGTTTTTTAAACTGATAATTGGCTATAAAAGTATAAGACCTTCCCATGGAACCAGGAGCCCATTCGGAATCTCCCTCGATCTCTTCCACTACATGGGGGATGGATTCCTGTAGCTATAATCCCTTCTGTTCATAATGTTGTATACGTTCTTCCATCCTTTTTTCCATTCTGTCTATATCCAAGTCAATTGGAATCATAAAACCAACCTTTCCTATATTAAGCTTTTCATTTCAAAAAACCAAGCGGTTGTCCTCTATACATTTTCCCACTCTTGTCTTGTATTTCCCTTTTCTATCTCACCTAACCCCATTGATCATCATGCATATCATGGAGGATCCAGAAAGGATCACGGAACAGAGTTTTTGAGTAAAGGATCGACTGTTTCCTAAGGGCAATCGGAATTGCGTATGTAAAAGTGAGAAGGACTATAGGATCGCATAGGGCTACATAAGGGCAACGACAGTAATAGAACCTCCTCCCCACAGGGAGGGGGGGATAAAGGAAAGCCATGCAGCGGCTCCATTCTGGAGACCCCACGATGGGGAAGCCAGGTACCATTACACAATGAGCCGGGCCAACACAAACAACAGCGATGAGTTGGGGGGGAGGAAGGGGGAAAGGAACAAAAACACAAGGGAATCAAAACAAAAGATCAAGGGACTAAAGGCAAAAACGGAGACCAAAAACAGGGAGGGGGGAGAGATTTAGTTTCTACTGAGATTCCCGTTTCGTGTAGGGGGGACGTTTTGCTGACCTATGGATTCCTCCATAGGGAACCCCCTGATTAAAATAAAATTATCCTGAAGATATATCTAACCGCGATCCGTGAAAAAACACCCCTATAACGCCCTTTGTGCTATTTACAATCTGATTTAACAATAAATTTCTATATATTTATTAACAATATAAAAACAATTTTTAATCGAAAAGGCGCAAATAGAGGATTTTTAGGGACTACAAACTATCCACTCTTGAATTTTACAGCGGAAAGTGGGATATCACCTATTCGTGTGATCATAGATGGGGTTCATTTTCTCTAATTATAGCAAAATATCCTGATAAGTTTTATACTATTTTGTAGTATCACCATATATGAATATGATTTTTATATTCAATTTTTTGCTGTTCTCCTTCATTTTGTGTAAAAGCCTACTAAGCAATTTGGTTTATGGATCCATAGGTTATTTCCCCCGGTAGTGGCACCATTCATATAACATTTGAATATAGATGATGTGTATAACATTGTGATATATACCCCAATTACAATGTTGTTGGCCCGTTACCATACCTGGGGAGGTATTGAGATTGTGAACGAATTGGGTGCTAAGGGACAGGGGGATAGCAGTTTACGATGAGAGCGAAAAGATATAAACCGAATTGTAAACCTAAACAACGGCGTAATTGTTCTCCAGCATCCAAACCTAAATGCATGGTAGGTTATTGCTGCGCCCGTGCCAGTAAAACTGTCAGTATTACTTATCCTGTTGTAAAAATTTGCCGCGGCACGGGTGCAACAGGTGCAACGGGTCCCTGTTGTTGCTCTCCTGGTTCTAGGGGACCAACAGGTGCAACAGGCGCAACAGGTGCAACGGGTCCCTGTTGTTGCTCTCCTGGTTCTAGGGGACCAACAGGTGCAACAGGCGCAACAGGTGCAACGGGTCTTTGCTGTTGCTCGTCTGGTCCTACGGGATCAACAGGTGCAACAGGTGTGACAGGTGTGACAGGTGTGACAGGTGTGACAGGTGTGACAGGTGTGACAGGTGTGACAGGTGTGACAGGTGTGACAGGTGTGACAGGTGTGACAGGTGTGACAGGTGTGACAGGTGTGACAGGTGTGACAGGTGTGACAGGTGTGACAGGTGTGACAGGTGTGACGGGGACGACGGGTGTGACAGGTGTGACAGGTGTGACAGGTGTGACGGGGACGACGGGTGTGACAGGGACGACAGGTGCAACAGGTATAACAGGTGCAACAGGTGTGACAGGTGCAACAGGTGCAACAGGTGTGACAGGTGTGACAGGTGTGACAGGTGTGACAGGTGTGACAGGTGTGACAGGTGTGACAGGTGTGACAGGTGTGACGGGGACGACGGGTGTGACAGGTGTGACAGGTGTGACAGGTGTGACAGGTGTGACAGGTGTGACAGGTCTCATGGGAACGACTGGTGCCACGGGGGCGACAGGGGTGATGGGAACGACGGGGGCGACAGGTGTGACGGGGACGATGGGTGTAACAGGTCTCATGGGAACGACTGGTGCCACGGGGGCGACAGGGGTGATGGGAACGACGGGGGCGACGGGTGTGACAGGGACGACGGGGACGACAGGGGCAACGGGGAGGAAAGGGCCAATGGGATGCATGGGATGCATGGGGCCCCCTGGCCCTACAGGACCCCCGGGCCCCCTGGAAACGGCCAATAATGGAACCTTTCGATTGTCAGCTGATAGGCCCGGTATCATCGTACCGGTAAATTGTACCATCCCCATTGAGGTAGCAAACATTACCAACGGTACTGCTGTCTCCCTATCTTCCCCTTGCATTCTCCTAGCCCCTAGCCAACAATATTTGGTGACGGCGTATATCAACGCAACTTCCCCTGAGGGTCAACTCATGTCCTTCGCTTTCCGATTGGATGACAATCCAATTCCGCAGAGCGTTTTTTATTCTGCGACAACGGATGTGGCGGCAGTTTCCAATTCCTTTATTGTAAATTCTGGTCCTGGGGTTAATGAACTTTGCGCTATCAACTACGGTGTTAGTTCCATTGGTGTCATCACAATTATCGTTACTGTTGTGAAGGTGGCCTAGCCTTCCATCCATTTTGTCGGTTGTTAGGGTGTTGGGTAAAGGGTACGAAATGGAATCATACTGGGTGATCATCCATGCATACCCATCCTGGTTTTTATCTTTGCTATTCCACAGTCATAGCATAAATATTTACTGAATAAATCCATTTTGGGGAAACTTTTATTTTTAAGTAAATAATATTATGATTATTCTATGGTAAATAAAATAAAATTAATAATAATATTAATAAAATTAAAAAGTAATCTTATTATGGTAATTTGTAGTCAAAAATCACAACCCTCTGTAAGAGTAAATATGAAAATTTAGTGCTGACAGTTATTTTCTGTTGAACCCCCAAAATCATAGGGGGTAATGGCGATTGGTTTCTATTTCGCTCCTTTTGCGTATGCCAAACGAGTCGACACAAAGTCGGATTTTATTTTTTACTTAAATTTTATGTAGTTTCAGTTATTGGTACTTCCTTCCTTCTCTCCCTGATCTTTTTTGGAGGATAACGGACGACCTAGGATCAATGATAAGCTAACCCCTTTACCATCATGGCCCGTGTCACCCTTATCTTACCACGTATTTTCATCTTGGCGGTACGGAAATAATGGGTCCGGACATAATTTTTTATAGAAGAACAACCATCCTCCACAGCCGTACGGTGTCCTCTTTTTTTTAGTACTCCGGGTGTCCCGATTTGTTCTGTATGTTTCGCCATTGAATAGACCTCATCCGTGGTGTTCATAATTCTTGCCCCCCTCTTCAGAGATTTGGTAGCATATTGCCCGGTCCATTTACATTTTCCGTATGTTCTTCCATTGCGAGCGGTTCAACCTCCGGTTTTTGGTTCACCATTTCAAAATCTGTCCTGTGGGGGTACAGAGCAGGATCCATCTCCATTTTTTGTATAGTAATCCCCACCACGTTCATGTTTCATAATCGGTTCGTTTTCTTAGGCCCGTGACGATCCCTTTCCCCCTGTATCCCAATTCATCAACCGGTGCCATAATCTCTCCCCACCCCGCAGAGTGTTGGCGGCTACAATCATACCAATGGGGAAATCTATTTTGGGAATACCGGGGGACGTTCAAAGGGTTGTTTCGCCCCTGTTTTTCCTATCTGTGCATTCCTCCATCTTTACCATCTACATGATTCAGACCACTTCCATAATCCTGTTTAGGTCTTCAGCTGGGACTCGTTTCATAAATTCTCCTGTGCTTGGGGGGTGTTAGGTTTCCCCAACTTCCATGACAATATTCCCTATTATAATGTCCTATGAATACAACATATTTCATGTATAATTATTTTAAATAACAAAAATATTAAAAAAATGTACTTTTGTAGTATTTATGATAGGATTCGATGTATGCATTGTGGTTGGGTGATCGAACAGGTGTATTTGTTCTTGATGGATTCCTCTCGCTCCCATGAATTCATGAAGCTCATGCTGGATGTCCATCTTCCAGAGTTGGGTTGTTATTTTCTGTTCGTAGGCCCTGGGGGAAGGCGAGAGGGAATGATGCCCCCTTCCCCGATAGCGCGGAGAAGTCCTTCCCTGCCTACGGAGACGATACATCTTTCTGTGGTGGACCATAATGCCCTCCCTTTTTCTCAGTTTGCATGCGAGTTTTCGATCACTGTAGTCATCAAACTTATTTTCCTCCAAGTGTGGGGATTACAATATCCATGACTTGTTGATCACTTATTTTTTTCCCCTGCTCTCTTCACAAGGCATGTCCGGGGATGTCTCCCCCTTTCCTTTGCTTTTTTATGGTGCATACGAACCACTTTTGGCCTATGTTGGATGAACGTCCCCCAGGGAACCTACTGGTAAAAACGTCTATCCAGGGATTTTTTGTGTTATTCCCTTTCCGAATAACCCTACTAAAGCATATAGTCGTCCTATGTGAAACAATGGGCATGAATTCCTGACTGTATGACGTTTTTTATGTTTTTCTATCCTCATTGCCTGCTTTAGAATTGTTGAATCGTGTTCCTCTTAGGAACGTTTTCCATCAAATTATTGTATCCCTTTGTTTGTAATCGGTAAAAATCCTTTTTTCGCAGTGGATTTGTGATGGAGTCCGGTGTTTTAGCTGTTCGCTTATTTTATCCAGCTGATACCTTCAAACCGTGTTGTCTACATAATTCGAACAGGTTTTGTACGTTGCAAGAACTTTCTTTTTACTAGGCCCTTACATCGATACCTTGGGAATCCATAGCTTAGACGTCCTAACCCCACCTGAATTTGTGGGGACTCATCATCGCCAATATCAGTCTGGTATCCTTCCTTGTGCTAACAGCAATGTTGTGCTATTTAGATACCTGGACAACATGTTGTCACCACGAACCTGCCCCCACCGAATCTTGCCGTCTTCGCCGCTGGAGGTGGGCTTGCTGTTGATGGGAACGTTTACCTATAAAAATAACGTATGTACACTAATGGATCTGCTTATCATTGAACCCAGGTCGTTCATTATCTTCAAAAGAAGATCAGGGAAAGGAGGATAAGACAACCCATAACTACATAGAATTTAATATATATAATATTTAAATAAAAAATAAAATTCGACTTCATGTCGGTTTCTTTGGTGTGCGCAAAAGGGGCGAGATAGGAACCGGTTCCTATGATCCCACGGTGATTTCGGTGGTTCAACAAAAAATAACCGATCGTATTAAATCTTCAGGTGCAATTCCCCAGGAAGGGGGTACCTTTCCACCCCTAAGCACCTACGCCGGAAATACTCAAACAAACTATTTTTATAATCATTAACAATATAAACATTTACCGAAAACATCATTTAATATATAAAAATATTCTAACAAGTTTGATACCTTTTTCGCGGTAGCACCACTACTATACTCTCCCTAGAATATCTCGGAATACAATAGGAAGTAATTTCAATCTAGGTAAATGGTAAACACAGAACCCTATCACGGGATACTTCGATTCCCAGAACTGAATTCTCACAGATTCGATGTGCGTTCAAGATCCAAATTTCCCTTCCCAAAGGGGATCGGGTGGGGTAGAGTGTGTATGATGGGTCATCGATATCAACATCCTATGTTCAATATATATGTAGCGGTTAGGGTATTGGTTCAAATTTTACTCCCCTAATGTACATTAAAAAAATTTAAAATTAAATATATTGATTAATATACATATAGATATGAATTTTGGATAGGAATTGTTTTTTATACTATTTTATATTTAATTCAATTATTTAATTATATAATAGAATTTGTTGTATAATCATAAAATAAGGTAGGTAAAATTTATTTTTTTATTTTAATTTCCCTAATTCCCAATTTCTTAATTCTAACAATTACGTGTGAGGCCGGTCTTGTCCGTTCCTGATTCATAAATGAATTAAAATTTATTTAAATTACTTATGCTAGGGAGGATTTTGATGTAAATGGTACTTTGTAAAAAAGCTACGAGAAAGAACTATTTATCCTTTTCGTTATTTTTTCTAGGGGGTTGTATGTATGCTGCGTTGTTTCCTGTTGCGGCGGGAAAACCCCCGCAGGCGTCGTCATCGCAGTCCAGCGGAGAAAACCAGCTACTAGGGACATCAATACAGCAGATACAGGAATTACGACAGTTTGGGAACGTAATGAGTCAACGATTACGACAACTCGAACATTCAATCGGTTACTTTACCCCACAACAACAGGAATGGTTGACCCCTTGGCAAATCAATCAATTGAATCCCCAACAGATACCCCATCTAAAATCATCGAAGGTAGTGAGTCAGTTACTACGGCCCGAATTGATACAACAGCTACATAGACACCAATTAGGATGGCTGGCTCCTTGGCAAATTGAATATTTGACGCCCCAGCAACAGGAGGAACTATCATCGCGGCGGTTATTACAGCAACAGCGATTGAGTAAAATAAGAGAGCTACTGTGGGAGGAATTGCAGGTAGGGGGATTACGATTATATGAGCTGCTGCAACGATTATCCCTTCATAATAAGAGAACCATTGGGTTAGTGCCCCCAAGGGAGGAATCCCGTCTGACGCTGGAACAAAGGGGAGAATTGGTGGGAAGGCTGTTGAAGAAACATCTACCCACTTCCCGTAAAACCGATGGACAGCAAGTTTACCAGGACCCATCCGATGATTCGTCTGACATGATCACAACAGGGCAAGGGGGGGGACAGGGGAACCTGAAAATGATACAGAACCTACTCCATCTCCCTCCGGGGCCATTACAGGAAATGGTACTGGAAATGACCGCCCATTTGACACCACAAGAATTGCAGGTATGGAATCAGATGTGGGAGGGAACGAAACAACCCCTCAGGGGGGAGGGATTCCCTTCGAAACAGGAACCGGGAATACCCTCATCGTCATCGGAGGGGCGGCTGATAGAGGGGAGGGAATCCCCTAGAAGGGAAATTGCATCGGGCATGGAAAAATCGATGCAATCGTCAGATTCGTCAGGATGGCAAGGAGAACGGTCTTGGCCTTCTCTTTCCGAGAAACAACAAAGTAAGGTGGTGGGAAAAACCTCTCTACCTGTGGCGGAAGGGTCCTCTCACGCGCCAGGTGGGAAAGCCATGCAACGTTTAGAACTGCTACGTGAGCTTATCGAGCACGAGTTGGAGCTGGAGAATCCGCAATGGTTACAAAGGATGTTGCATAAAATTTTGGTAGAGGATATGAAAGGAAAACGTTATGCATTACATTCTTCCCCGATGGGGGGAATATCAAGGGGGGAATCAACATCTTCTTCTCCGGGTGGGGAAACAAGGGGACGAGCGTCTGTCTCCATGACGGGAATTCCTTCCTCCCCATTGTTGTCCTTACTACAACCTCCTCCTCCACAGGGGGAAAAGGGGGGAGACGGGGAGGGGATGAAATCATTGCAGTCTTCGCCCTCATCCAGACCACCAGGGGGAACAAAGAAGAAGTCGAAGAAATCTAAGAAAGAAAAATCCCGGGTTTTACCTCCCGACAGGGAAACGGGTGATCAGAGGAATCTCCCCCCACAATTGGAATCCCCGCAGTCGTCATCGCAGGGGGAAAGGGTTGAATCCCCAAGGGGGCCGTCCAAGGTCCCCCTTCCTGGTGACGATAGCATTAGGGAGGGGGTCGTTATCCCCCAAACTGGGGGGGCCCAGGTTTCTTTACCATCTCGTCGTTTCCCATCCGAACATTCGCGGAGGGGGGAGGGAGAATTATCAGGGGAGAAATCTACCCTTCCTCCCCGCGGGGAAAAGGCAGTGGAAAGAGAGATCGTAGTTTCCACAACAGGGAAATCGTCCTCAGTATCGGCATTACCACCGTTACAACCAGGGGGAGCGAAATACTCGGGGGATGGTTCGGGGGTCCCTCCTTCTGACAAGGGTATCGGGGGTAAGAACCTAAAAACCGGGCAAATTTCCTCACAATCTCCTGTTTTATCTGGGAATTTTTTGGGGAAAGAGGGGAAATCAACAGCAATGGGACAATCCCTACCCAAACAACCAAAGGGTCAGAAAAAGAAACCGTCGAGGGGTTTATCATCAGCTCTGTATTCCGACGACGGGGTAGGGGGTCAAGGGGCAGGAGTTTCGATAGTAGCGGGGGGTCCCTCCCCCCCACAACGGCAACTACGGTCGGAGAAATCACAGGGGCGAGTTGGGTTGCTGTCGAACGAAAAAGAGGGAGGAGTTCAGACAGAGGGGGATCCATCATCAACCCCACGTCCCGATCCTAAGGTGGGTCAACGGGGGATAACGGTCCCCACAACGGCAGGAATGTCCCTCCCCCAACCGCAATCGTTATCGAGGGAATTGCAAGGGCGAGAGGGGAAACAGCCTAGGAGGCAAGTGATATCCTCCCCCCGGGAGGGTGATAGGGTTGTCCATCCAAACCTCGCCCCCACGTCGGGGGGGTCCCATCCGTGTTCACGGCGATCAGAGGAACAACCATGGACGAGGGTGGTGAGGTTCCGGGGCCAACGGACTACGGTCCCCCATGGGAGGGAGGAAAGGAGAGGATATCAGGGGGATTCTATCTCCACAGCAGTGCCCCCACATTCGCAATCATTGCAAGGAATAGTCCAGGAACGAAAAGGGGAATCACCGAAGGAGGCAATGTCGATCCCCGGTAAGGAGAGGGGAGTTCAAGAAACAATCGTTCCTATCATTACAACGGCGGCGGGTCCATCCCCCTTGCATACGCAAGCATTGCAGGAGTCACGGGGATCATCGGGGAGGCAACCCACGCCCTTCCCCCCTAGAGACATGGGAGATGGACAGAGACCCGCTATCGTTTCCACGGGGGAGGAACATACTGTACAGTTACAACCGACTAACGGGAAAATGGCATGGGAAACTTTATCGGTACCAGGTCGGGTGCCCTCCTTGCCAAAACCGAATATATCGCAAATGGGATCCGTATCCCCAGGAAATGTGCAGTGGGTACCTTCTCTGCAGCAAGTGCAACCTATTCCCTCCTTGTCATCGCAACCGGTATTCCCTGCACAGGTATTCCCCCCGCAAGTACAACCTGCGCCTTTTCCGCAGATACAGGTGCTATCCCCTTCCCAACCATGGCAGGTACCCCATGTACCCGTGTACCCGGTGTCCCCCCAACAGATGCAGGTGATGGGTCCTCCTCCCCCGCCTGTACAGACGTTATGGCCCCAGGTGCAAACCATGTTCCTCCCACAAACCGAGATGGCGTTTCAGATGCAACAAATGCAACAAATACAACAAATGCAGATGCAGCATGTTCAGCAGATTCATGAAATACGGCAAGTACAGTTGATACAACAAATACAACTACAACAGATGCAAATACAGCGTCCACAGGAATTTTCACGGACCTCGGCCCCGAACAAGGAAAGGGGTATGCGGCGATCCCCCCACGGTTTGTTGGGGCAAGGTTCCCCACCCCTTACCCGGGGGAGTCGTGGTTTTGATGGTGCGTCAGGGGGGGGGCAATTCATCAGGACTCTGTGCTAGTGGGGTCGGGAGCGGGTTGTCCGGTGTTTGCGGTAATGTTCGTGATAGAGCAAAAACGGGAATTTGGAGAGTAAGGGGAGCGAGTAAGGGGGGGGTGGCGAGAAATAGAAAAAATGGTTTGGGGGGAAACAAAGGGGGACCCAAGGTCTTGGTAAAATCAGTTTCTATCGGGTAAAAAATCCCCCCAGGGGAGTTAGTGGGTAAGGTTCGTTATGGAATTCACCCCTCTATCAGGATATTATGGGATCCTCCTTGCGGGATATGATGATTTAGGGTGGGTTTACAGGGGATGGCTTGAGACAATGGGGGCTTTGTCCTGCTGGCGTTACTTTCGGAAGGGGATGGATCTTTACAACCCCAATGGGGTGCGAGATAATCGGGGAAAGTGTTTCTGATGTCGGAGCAGGAACGTGAGATAGGGGGAATGAGGGTGGGCTGTTCAATGCAGGCGGAGTCGTTGCTGACGAGGGCGGCTACCTACTTGAATCAAGACGAGCTCGCTTTGTTGCAACATACCTATCGCTTTGCGGAGAAGGCACATCAGGGGCAGTTTCGACGTTCCGGGGAGCCCTATATCCTCCATCCCACTGCGGTGGCCGGGATTGTATCTGAGTTGCAGTTGGATGTACATGCTCTGATGGCTGCCCTTTTGCATGATGTCGTGGAGGATACCAAGGTTACGTTGGCCGATTTGGAGAAAGAGTTTGGTGTTACGGTGGCTGATCTGGTGGATGGGGTTACGAAATTGAGACAGGTTCAGTATTCCTCTAGAGAGGAGCGCCAGGCAGAAAATTATCGAAAAATGTTTCTGGCAATGGCCAAGGACATCCGTGTGGTGCTGGTCAAATTGGCCGATCGTTTGCATAACCTACGGACATTACGTCACATGCCGGAGCATAAACAACGCGTCATTGCCCAGGAAACACTGGAAATTTTTGCACCCCTGGCGCGTCGCTTGGGAATCTCAAAATTCCGTTGGGAACTGGAAGATATAGCATTTCGTTATCTAAATCCTAAACAGTATTATCGTATTGCTAACCTCATGAAGGAAAAGCGCGGTGAGCGGGAGTCATACTTGGAGGAACTCATTGATGTGTTGAGGAAACAGCTCAACCAGTCACAGGTTCATATTGTCGATATTTCCGGCCGTCCTAAACATATTTACAGTATTTATAGGAAAATGATAGCCCAGCAGAAGCCCTTCCACGAAATCTACGATCTCATTGCCATCCGTATTTTGGTGGAGAACGTTCGGGATTGTTATGCGGCCCTGGGTATTGTTCACACGGTGTGGATTCCTATGCCCGGCCGCTTTAAGGATTACATTGCGATGCCCAAATCGAATATGTATCAGTCCTTACATACTACTGTCATGGGGCCACGTGCGGGGCCCATTGAAGCTCAAATTCGTACGGAAGCGATGCATAAGACAGCAGAATATGGTGTTGCGGCCCATTGGGCCTATAAGGAGGGTGTGGGGGCTACTGCAGGCAAGGATCAGATAGCCAATAGGTTGCAATTTCTCAGGGAAATGTTGCTCTTACAAAATGATACGATGGATGCAGAAGAATTCGTTGAGTGTCTCAAGATGGATTGGTTTACCGCTTCCGTTTTCGCATTCACGCCATGTGGTGATGTTATTGAACTCCCTGTTGGTTCAGGACCCCTCGATTTTGCTTTTCGTGTGCACACCGAGGTGGGTTATCGTTGTGTGGGTGCTAAGGTCAATGGTAAGATGGCGGCCCTGGATCATAAGCTGCAAACGGGCGATGTTGTTGAGGTGCTCACTTCAAAGAACAGTTGTGGCCCTAGTTATGATTGGCTGCGGATTGTCAAATCTTCACATGCTAGTAGCAAGATCAGGAGTTTTCTTCGTCGCCAGCGACGGGAAGAAAGTATTGTAAAAGGCCGCGAGATGCTGGAGGTTTTTTTGCGTAGCCATAATTTACCCATCAATGCCGCGCTCAAGGAGAGGAAACTCACTGCAGTAGCACACTATTTTCGAATGTCTCATGTAGAAGAGCTTTTCATCGCTGTTGCTTGTAGTCATCTTTCCGCCTCACAGGTGGTTACCCAACTCACAGCAGATGATGAGCATCCCTATGTTCCCCCCAAGGTTTCCTCCAAAAATGGAGCTGGTGCACTACAGCGTCACCCATCACCGTCTGGGCACGGGAAACGGAGACCTAGCACTACCTCACATGGAGTTATGGTGGATGGCATCGAGGGCTTACTCGTAAGAATGTCCCGTTGTTGCTGTCCTGTCCCCGGGGATACCATTGCGGGTCATGTAACCCGGGGGCGTGGGGTGGCCGTCCATCGTGCGGAGTGTGCTAATTTGACTAGGTTAGGAACGGATCGGCAGGTGGAGGTAGAGTGGGCAAAGGGAGCGGAGGATTTTTTGTATGAAGTGGAAATTGAAATCATTGGTACCAATCGTAACGGTTTTTTGAACCATGTCCTCCAGGTCATTCGCAGTGCTGAAACGACATTAACAGCAGTGAGCACTCGGCGTACGTACGGTGGTGAGGCTGTCATTGATTTGCGGTTGAGGGTTCGAAATAAATCCCATCTGCAGAGCGCTCTATCAAGGGTTCGGCAGATAGGATCGGTGGATAGTGTGAAAAGACGTATGTTGTAGGTCTGGGGGCGGGGGGAATGAAATCATGCGCGTACTGGTACAGCGTATTGCTCGGTCTGCGGTTTACGTTGCCGGAGAACCTATTGCCTCCGTTGGCAAGGGGCTCTTACTCCTTGTAGGAATGGCTCCCAGGGACGGGATGGGAATTTTTGAGTGGATGGCCCGTAAGATTTTGCGAATGCGGGTTTTTCCCCATCCGGGGGGGCAGTCGCTTTGTCTCAATGTACGTGAGAGCGGGGGTGAGCTATTGGTTGTACCTCAGTTTACGCTCTACGCAGAAGTACATCGTGGTAATCGTCCCTCTTTCACAGCGGCGGCGCCTGCACAGCAGGCCTCTCAGCAGTTTGCACAGTGGTGTGACCATCTGGCCTCCCAGGGCGTTCCTACCGCCCGTGGGCGTTTCGGTGCTAACATGCATGTGGAGCTCGTCAACGATGGTCCGATGACTTTTTGGATAGAAAAAGAAGCTCCCGATCATTCACATACCTAGGAGGAGGTACCGTTATGAGTAGAATGGATGATACCCTGGTTTCACAGGCGATCCACGCCATTCGTTTGCTGTCCATTGATCAGGTGGAGAAGGCCCGTTCTGGACACCCTGGCCTACCCATGGGGGCTGCTGCTATGTCCTATGTTTTGTGGGCCCGTGTACGTCGGCATCATCCCAATAACCCCAATTGGTGGAATCGGGACCGCTTCGTTCTATCTGCCGGGCATGGTTCGGCTCTTTTGTACAGTTTGTTGTACTTGTTTGGATATTCTGTTGCTTTGGAAGATCTTAAGAGTTTTCGGCAGCGTGGCAGTCGTACCCCGGGACATCCCGAATATGGGGTTACACCTGGTGTGGAGGCAACTACGGGTCCGTTAGGGCAAGGGATTGCTAACGGTGTGGGTATGGCTATGGCGGAGGCACATTGTGCAGCCGTACACAATCGTCCGGGTTTTCCCTCTCTCGTGGATCATTACACGTATGTTCTTTGCAGTGATGGCGATCTTATGGAGGGCGTAGCTTCGGAGGCATGTTCTTTGGCAGGTCATTTGGGGTTAGGAAAATTGATTGTATTGCTCGACGCCAACGCTGTTACACTGGATGGATCCCTGAAGGATTCTTATTCGGAGGATACAGCAACACGCTTTACAGCGTACAACTGGCAAGTTCTCAGGGTTGCTGATGGCAATGATACGGCGGAGATAGAGAGGGCCCTACTTTTAGCGCGCGAGAATAAAACACAACCCACATTGATCATGGCCCACACCGTTATTGGTTATGGCAGCCCGAATCGGTCCAATTCTTCTGAGGCACATGGAAAGCCACTGGGTAAGGAAGAGGCTGCCCTTGTACGTGTCGCTTATGGATGGCCACATCAGGAGCCCTTTTATGTGCCCCTAGAGGTGGCTCATCACTTTACGGTAATCCAACAGCAATTGATTATGAAGTATCAAGTTTGGGAGAGCCAATGGAATTACTATCGACAACGTTTCCCCGAGGAAGCGAATGCTTTGCATGAGATCATGGAGGGGGAGTTTTCCTTTCATGGAGATTTCGAGGGTCCTGATTTCGAAGGACTCCATTCTTTAGCCACTCGTACCGCTTCCCATAAAACTCTGACCGCAGTAGCTCCTATGGCACCCTGGTTGGTAGGTGGTTCTGCTGATCTTGCTTCCTCTAATCTCACTACGTTGGAGGGGGCTGGTTTCTTCAGTAGGGCTACTCCCGAAGGGAGAAATATCGCCTTTGGTGTGCGCGAACATGCTATGGGGGCGATACTCAACGGTATGACGCTTCATGGGGGTGTACGTTGCTTTGGTGCCACCTTTCTTGTCTTTTCGGACTATTTACGCCCTTCCCTCCGTTTGGCGGCTATGATGGAGTTGCCCGTTCTTTATGTTTTCACCCATGATAGTCTAGCGGTGGGAGAGGATGGACCTACCCATCAGCCCGTTGAACAACTCGCGGCCTTGCGGTCCATTCCCAATCTGACCGTTTTTCGTCCGGCGGATGCCCATGAGACAGTAGTGGCTTGGAACTATGCCCTGACCCAAACATCAGGACCCGTGGCCCTGATCCTTAGTCGACAAAATTTGCCTATTCTACGGGAAACGGCTGGGCGGAAGGAGGATATGATCAAGGGCGGATATATTCTCTCAGAGGCGGGGGATACCCCTGAGGGGATTTTGATTGCCACAGGTTCTGAGGTTGGCCTTGCATTGGAAGCCCAGGCATTTCTCCGGAATCAAGGTACATCGGTTCGCGTGGTCAGCCTCCCCAGCTGGGAACTTTTTTCCGCTCAATCCCCTGCCTATCGTGAGGAGGTTCTGCCACAACATCTCACCCGTCGTTTGAGCATCGAAGCGGCCAGCCCTCTGGGTTGGGAACGTTGGGTGGGAGATCAGGGTGCCATCCTGGGCGTAAATGAGTTTGGTGCTTCTATGCAGGGGGATGTTATCATGCGCGAACGCGGCTTTTCCGTAGGAAACGTGGTTCAACAATGGGAAAATTTGCAAGGGAAAAAAAATGGCTAGCGCTCTTGTCCGTGTGAAGGTGGATGTGGTGGTCTTAACGGGGGGGGTTTTTGAGATGCTTTCCCCGTTGCGGAACGTGGTGGGGAGGGGTTCGTTTCCGCGGTATTTGGAGTAGAAATAGAACGACGTTTCGTGAGGTAAAAGGACTGTGGTTTCCCCTTTTTAGCTGAACTCTTATCTGCCGTCATTTCAATTACTACTCCTTTTTTCTAGAGAGAGGGATTATGTTGGTGAAGAATTTATAGATTTGTTCTGTAAGCTTTCGTATAGTGTCATCAATATGAGCTCCTGGTCGCTCTTCTTAGATTCTCTCCATACCAATTCAAAAAAAACACCAAGACCTGGCAGGTTTTTTTCTTCATTTCCCTGCTGGGCCTTTTCAATCAATCCAGACAACTGCGACGGTGTAAGATGGCGAACTCGTTCGCAAACGGCCTCACGGATCCCCCAATTGGTTACCATAATGTTTTCACCTCCTCGTCCTCGAGCTTAGCCTGTGCGTGCAATAACCTACTCATGCGGGGGTGCTGTGGGTTGACAAAGATCCGCAAGATTCATAAAGTGATCCCCCTTACCTCCCTGCATAGTACCCGTTTCAGGGTATGGCGGCAGCTCAAAAGCCGTAAGGGGAGGCAGATGCATAGGGCTTTTCTTTTGGAGGGTCCGAAGTTGATTGCTGAGGCCTTACAGGATTTTCCTCAATTGACGATTCTGGTTACGTCCTCTATGGATCCCGCTTTCTTGGGGCAGATTCCTGATTCCGCACAATTGTATCAAATCACCGAAACGATGATGCGACGGCTTTCCGACACTATCACCCCGCAGAATTGTTTGGCCGTCCTCCCTTTACCCGATTGGAATCCGGAAAATTTTCTCATACCGTGTTTCTCCTCTGCTCTTGCCTTCTGTTTATTGCTGGACGGCGTGCAGGATCCTGGGAACATGGGTACGATCCTCCGAACAGCGGGGGCGTTGGGAGTGACGGCGGTGGTGTTCGGTAAGGGGACTGCAGATCCTTTCCAAACAAAGGTTGTTCGTGCAGCACAGAGTGCCGTTTGGCGACTGCCTGTCCTAGAAATGGAGATGGAGAAGGCTGTTGTGATTCTACAAAATCACAACGTGCCCGTATGGACAGCAACGGTTGGTTGTGGGGAGTCTGTAGATAGGGTGATCTGGCCCGCACGGGTAGCATTGATTGTTGGGAGTGAGGCACGTGGTATTTCATCTACATTGACAGCCATGGCTGATAAGAATGTAACCATTCCCATGGGGGGAGGTATGGACTCTCTCAACGTAGCCATCGCCGCAGCCTTGTGTATGGCAGCCCGTACCTGGGGAATGGCACGGCAAAGGAAATCCTAGGTGAGGGGGAAAAGGAATTTACACAATTGACAGCCATGGCTGATAAGAATGTAACCATTCCCATGGGGGGGTATGGACTCTCCCAACGTAGCCATCGCTGCAGCCTTGTGTATGGCAGCCCGTACCTGGGGAATGGCACGGCAAAGGAAATCTTAGGTGAGGGGGAAAAGGAATTTATACACAATTGCAGGTGTTGGAAAAGGAAGCATTAGAAGCCCTAGAACGTGCGGAAACAGTGCCGGATTTTTTGACCTGGCGGGTTATGTATCTGGGAAAAAAGGGGAAATTGACGAAAATTCTACAGGGGATGGCTGCATTGCCTCCTGATGAGCGGCCTAGGCTAGGAAAAAAGGCGAATCAATTACGGGAACGTTTGACCCAGGCGGGTGAGGAATGTAGAGTTCGTCTTGAGAGGAAGGCCCTACAGATTCGTTTACAGGAGGAGATCTTGGATCTTACACTGCCTAGTCCCATTCTTCCCCAAGGGGTTCGACATCCATGGATGTCCATAGTGGAAGAGATAGAGGACTTTTTTCTATCCATGGGCTATAGAATTGCTGAGGGTCCCGAGATTGAGAATGATCATTATAATTTTACCATGCTCAATTTGCCGCCTGGACATCCAGCACGGGATATGCAGGATTCGTTTTATTTGGACGATACGTGGCTCCTCCGAACCCATACTTCCCCCGTGCAGATCCGGGTTATGCAACAGTCCGGGGGGCAACCGTTACGAATCATAGCTCCAGGTTATGTATATCGCCGTGATCATGATGACGCCACACACACACACCAATTTGGTCAAATTGAGGGTCTATCCGTGGATACGGATTTGACGATGGGGGATTTACAGGGGGTACTCTTTCTTCTCCTTCGCCATCTTTTCGGCTCCTCCGTTTCCCCCCGAGTACGATGCAGTTATTTCCCCTTCACAGAACCCAGCATTGAAATCGATGTACGGCATCCTGAGCGGGGTTGGGTAGAGGTTTTGGGGGCGGGTATGGTTCACCCCCATGTATTGAATCGGGTGGGATATGATGCTGAACGATATTCTGGATTTGCCTTTGCATTGGGGATTGAGAGACTGATTATGTTACGTCATGGTATAATGGATATTCGCCTTTTGTATGAAAATGACCTGCGTTTGCTGACACAGCTGCGGGGGCGGTGAGGAGAAAGGAAATGCGTGTTTCATACGCCTGGGTTTCACAATATGTCGACTTGCAGGGAATTTCCCCCCAACAGGTGGCGGAAGCTCTTACCTTGGCGGGTGTAGAGGTTGAAGAGATTGTTTCCTGCGATAGGGGAATCACCGGGGTCGTGATTGGTCAAGTGGAGGAAGTTCATCCTCATCCCGAGGCTAATCGTTTGCAAATTTGTAAGGTTCGAACGCTTCCCAGTGACCCGTCTCAAACTATTGTTTGTGGGGCCACGAATGTAGCAGTCGGTCAACGTGTGCCGGTCGCTCGTGTGGGTGCCACATTACCCGGTGGTGTGGTCATCAGCAAAAGTTGTCTGCGTGGGGTCGAGTCGGAGGGCATGATCTGTTCGGCGGAGGAATTGGATATACCCTATGGATTTTGCGGGGCGGGAAAGGGGATTTGGGTTCTACCGGCCAACGCTCCATTGGGGGAGGATGTGGTTGCGTATCTGGGTTTGGATGATACGGTGTTCGTCTGCGCGCCTACTGCGAATCGTACCGATGTGTTGGGTATGCAGGGCATGGCCATAGAAGTAGGTGCTATTTTGGGACGTGCTGTGGAAGTACCAGCAGTGGATTCCCTAGGTTGGCAAGAGGATCGGTTTATGTTGCGGGATATGGGGGGGGATATGGTTCCCTTTTATGCAATCCAACATGTGAGTGGGCTCCAGGATCTATCCACACCGATCTGGTTACAGAGGCATTTGATAGCAGCGGGGGTTTCTCTACATTCCCCTATTGTGGATGTAACTCATTGGGTGTCATTGGATACCGGTCAACCTATGCATGCCTATGATGCAGAAAAGGTAAAGGGGGATCTGCGCGTCCGACGCGCCCGCGGGGGTGAGTCGCTGGAGGCTTCGAATGGTCATAGGTATTCGTTACAGGAGGACCATCTTGTAGTCAGTGATGATGCGGGTCCTCTGAGTCTAGCGGGTGTGATTGGGGGACAAAGATCCCAGGTATCAGCGGAGACGGGGGAAATTTTCCTAGAGGCCGCCTGCTTTTCAGCCCTTTCTATTCGAGCGACGGCGCATCATTTTCGCTGTTCAACGGCTTCTGCGCTTCGATTCAGTAGGGGCGGAGTCTCGTCTACCCAGGTTCTACGTGCGTTAACACGTGCGGGTCGTTTGTTACAGAACTTGGTGCCCACGGCCCGCATAGCCACCCCTGTCCTGGCCCTTATGGGAACCCAAGATCCTCCCTCCACAGTCATTAAGGTGAGGCATGATCGGATTACGAAAATTCTTGGGGAAAATCTATCCCCCCAGTGGATCGTTTCCGTCTTCCAACGTTTGCAATTACCGGTAGTGTGGGTTGATTCGATGGGGGTTTATGAGGTAACGGTCGATGATCGTCGTTCGGACCTTGTGGAGGAAATTGACCTCATTGAGGAAGTGATTCGGTTGCACGGTTGTGATCGAATCAAACAAACCATACCGCGAGGTGTACAAAAACCGCAGGCACTCACCGCCCCCCAACGCTTGCGTCGCCAGGTCCGACAATTGTTGACCCATTGGGGGTGGCAAGAGGCTTCCACTTATAGTTTGGTGCGGGCGGATGAAATGTCCCCCTGGGGATCCCACGAACCCATGGTATCTCTAGCCAATCCACTCAGCCAAGATCACGCTGTTCTAAGAACATCCCTTCTGCCATCTTTACTACGTGTTGCCGCCTATCATATTCGCCACGGACAGGCTGCACAGCGTTGGTTTGAGTTGGCGAAAACCTATCACCCTACACGCAGCAATCAGCAGCCCTTTCTAGAGAAGTGGTCTATGGTTTGTTTGGGGGTGGGGGAACCGGAACGAACTTGGGAAAAACGCGAAATTCCTGCTGCTGGTAACGTGACAACCCTACAAGGACTGATTACTTCTCTTTCCCACTGGTTGGGTGTGCAGGTTGTCTATGGGACGGCCTCCCTCACAGGATGGCACCCCGGTCGCATTGCGTGTGTTAGGTTGATACCTACGCAGGGGGAAGGAGAACGGCTATGGGGCCATGTGGGTCAGATTCATCCCGAGATTTTACAAAGGAATGGTTTGCCGGAAAGGGTATCGGCAGCTGTTTTGGACTGGGAGATGTTGGATGCAGAGGGATGGTTGATGCAGCATCGACAGTCTACCTTTCGTCCCTGGTCCCGTTTTCCTAGTGTGCATCGCGATATTTCATTGGTGGTGGACAAGGGGATCCCCGTTGCCTCGGTGACAATGGCCATCCGTACATTTGCGGGATCCCTGTTGAAAACGGTATCACTCTTTGATGTATTTTCCTTCTCCGAGAATCAGCAAAGCTTGGCCTATACGCTTATCTATCAGAGTGATGAAAAAACCCTAACGGAGGGGGAGGTACAAATGGCTTACGATCAACTGGTAACATCCCTTGCGATGGAGATAGGTGCTACCCTGCGCCAAGGTCAATAGGTAGGGGAGAGTGGCATATAGGTTGCACAACAGACTTACGATTACTATCCACGGACAGGAGTACCGCATTACAGGTGATACGAGTATAGATTCCATGCGAAAAATAGGGCAGTATGTAGACGATACAATGTGTAAGGTGGCTAGTAATAATCCCGGGCTCGATGCAACGAGATTGGCGGTGATGACGGCTATCAATATAGCAGCAGAATTCCTCGAGTTGAAAGAAAAACATGAGGAGATTCCGGCGTCCTTGGACAAGGAGGTACCCTAGGAACTGGCATTCTACAAACATTTGCTTACAATTTACTTATATCAATTACGGAATGGATGTTGTTAGTGAATGGGTACACTAGATACAATCCTCATCGTGTTTCTTCTGGTGGCCGCTGTATGGGGGTATATGCGTGGTGCCGTAGCGCCCTTCATAGCCCTGTTGGGATGGTTGTTTGGGGTAGCACTGGCTTTTCTCTATTGGAAGGATTCGGGGGGTACATTGACGGCTCTCCTCATTTCCCTTCTCCTATTGGTGATGGGTCGTCTCCTTGCCATGTTTGTTTGGTGTCTCTTGCGTCCCTTGGTACGACTTCCGGTTCTCAAACAGTTGGATCGTTTTCTCGGGGTTTTATTTGGTAGTGTTCGAGCGCTGGCACTCGCTGCCGTTGTGTTATTTGTTTTCCTTCATCTGCAATTCGGAATTGCATCCAAAATGATGGAGGATTCTCCCGTAGTTAGAAAAATGGCAACAATGCTCCCCGACCGCTTTCCTTCTCCACATGTCTATTAGGCTGTTGATTATGGAGGCCCCCTGATTTTGTGAATCATCCTGCGGAGGTAATGGGAACCTAGGGGTGAAGAACACCAACGTGGGCTGCCCCCGTTATCATCACAGGATATTCCTGTGACAGGCAACACGGGTTTGGCATGGGCATCGATGTTCTTCTTCTGTGTGGTAAGTGAGGGAGATGCGGTGCGATATCAGTGGATAGGGAGCATAGTGGCAATATTTTTGTTATTGGTCCTTTTGCCGGCAGGTTTTGCTTTTTTTTCCCATCCGACCCGTGGGGAACCAAAATCCCCGGACTCTTACACCGATTACCATTCTCAGGTGGGCAAGGCCCTACATTTTTTTGTTCATCGTGTTTATGATCCACATGGAAGGAGGATTCGGGCGTCGGTCCATGATCGTTACCGTGACCACCAACCGCATCCGTATCCCCCATTTGAGCTGGATCAGTTACCATCGAGGAGATGGATACGAAATGAAACCATGCCCAGAGGGTTTTCACAGTCAACGGATCCAGAAAGGAGATGGAAGTGGGAAGGGGAGGGATCCCCATCTAGGGGGGGGCGGCGACCCTTATCTCCCCCTGAAAATCCTCCCCCAGAGGGGGGGGATCCAGATCGGGAACCCCGCAGGGGTGAGGGTAGGGAGGACGGATTCCCAGGGCCCGAAGGGATTCACAAGTTTCGTCGTCCCCGTTCCTCCCATCGTGTTCCACGCCATGCTCGCATGGGGAATCTTCCTGGCTATGAAGGACGGGAACGTGTAGAACATCAAGACCATGGCGAGCGGGAGTATGCGAAACATCATGAGGAATCCCCTAAACGGGAGAGGTATGCTAGGCAAGAACGTAGGGAGCACGCCGAGCAGGAAGAACGTAGTAGGCGGCAGCTCGAGGAGCATGCGAAACAGGAGCGTACACAGCGTGAGGAGCGTGCAAAACGGGAGCGTATACGGCGTGAGGAGCACGAAAAACGGGAGCGTACACGGCGTGAGGAGCACGAAAAACGGGAGCGTACACGGCGTGAGGAGCACGAAAAACAGGAGCGTACACGGCGTGAGGGGCACGAGAAACAGGGGCGTGCTTCTAAGCAGGAACGAGTAGGGCGCGATACGGCAGAATACAAGAAACAGAAGAATCATAGGGGCCGTTTTCATGGGGGTTTGAGTGACAAGGATTTTGATCTTATTGCGCGGGCGGTTTATGCGGAGGCGCGTGGTGAACCTTATGTGGGGCAGGTGGCCGTTGCAGCGGTGATTCTCAATCGTTTGGAGAGTGGTGACTTTCCCGCCACTGTTTCTGGTGTCATTTTCCAACCACGGGCTTTCGATGCGGTTGTGGATGGGCAAATCTGGCTGGAACCGGATGAAGATGCTTATCGGGCGGTAGAGGATGCATTATTGGGCTGGGATCCTGCGGATAAAGCGCTCTACTATTACAATCCTGGCCGTGCGACGTCGCGCTGGATTCGCACGCGATCACCTGTAAAACGGATCGGACGACATGTATTTTGTCGATAGAGAAAGGATTAAGGGGGCCGGAGGGGAAAATGGAGGAAATTTGGAGTTTGGCCTCCCTGGAATACCAGGCTGTGCAACAGCGGATCCGTGTCGGGGCAGAAACTCCCGCTGGGACTGAGATGATCGACAAGTTATTACCCAGCGCTAGGTATGAAGAGGTTGTGGAACGTTTGGCGATCACGGAGGAGGCTATCCATGTGATGCGTCGTACGGGTGGCCTCTCCCTACAAGGTGTTCCAGAATTGGGGGAGATTCTACTACGTGCACGGGTGGGTGGTATCCTGTCAGCGCCGCAATTGTTGGGTATACTTCGGGCACTGGTAATTGCGGATTGCGCGAAACGGATCATTGAGAAAGCCGAGAGTAAGACGAATCCATGGCCCCATATGAGGTATTTATTGGCATCGTTCGCCCATTTGCCGGTTCTGGTGGAGGATCTACAGCGTTCCGTAGATGACAAGGGTGAGATTTGCGATCAAGCGAGTGCTGATTTAGCACGAATCCGTAGGAGGTTGCGTGATTCGCGGGAGGCAATTCGATCACAATTGCAACGTTTCCTGCATGATCCCCAGAATAAGGCTCTTCTGCAGGAGCCTCTTGTTACCGTGCGTAATGGTCGATATTGTATTCCCGTCAAGCAATCCCTGCAGCAGGCCGTGCCGGGGATTGTTCATGATCGCTCCTCCTCCGGTGCAACAGTTTTTGTTGAACCTACAGGGGTGGTGGAGAAAAATAACTATTTATCTGAATTGATGAAGGAAGAGGAGGTGGAAACAGAGCGTATTTTGCGTGTCTTGAGTGCGGCGGTGGCATCGGAATACGAGGTCCTGAGGATTCATACTGCTGCGTTAGCCGAATTAGATGTACGGCTTGCCTTAGCACGTTTTGCCCGGCAGCAACATGCCGTTTGTCCCAAGATTACACAGGGATGGCAATTGGATCTCAAAGGGGTTTTTCATCCTCTATTGTCAAGGACCAGGGCCGTACCGATAGATTTGCGACTGGACGAGGGGCGGAGAGGGTTGGTTATCACAGGCCCTAATACAGGGGGGAAAACGGTAGCTCTTAAAACCCTGGGGTTATGTACCTTGATGGTACAGGCGGGTATACCCATTCCAGCTCGTGAGGAGAGTGTGATGCCTGTTTACCGATGCATTCTTGCGGATATCGGTGATGAACAGAGTATAACGCAGAATTTGAGTACTTTTTCCGGTCATTTAAAGCACATTCTACATATTTTGAAAATAGTGAAGTCCCCACAGGGGGATAGAGAACAACCCGCCCTCCTTCTTTTGGACGAGTTGGGATCGGGTACGGATCCCGCAGAGGGGGCTGCTTTGGCGGCCGCACTCTTGGAAAAACTACTATCTTACGGGGGTCACTTATTGGTTTCCACCCACTTTGAGGTTCTGAAATTGTTTGCTCATGGACACTCGCGATTGCAAAATGCGGGTATGGAATTCGATCGGAAAACGTTGGCTCCAACATTCCGATTGCGGGTGGGCATGCCCGGGAAGAGTCATGCATTGACGATTGCAAGACGTTTGGGTCTGGATAAGGAAACTCTAGAGAGGGCTCGTTTTCATTTGGCAAACACGGATTGCCAAATGAAAGACGTATTGGCCGCCCTTGATGAGGAGCAGCAACGTGCTAAGGCGGAGCGTTTAAAAGCAGAGTCACTGCGTCAACAGGCAATGCAGGAGAGGGATCAGTTGAGGGGTGAACGAGACCGGTGGATCAAGGAACAGGTGAGCCTACGGGCGAAGGCAGAACAACGGGCCACCGAGTTGGTTCAGCAAACGGAGCAGGAGGCTGAGCGGCTTTTAGATGGATTGAGGACGAGGTTATCTAGATTGGAAAAGGGGCAAGCATTATCGGATGATTTTCCGTTAGAGCACCAGGTGAGTGAAGCTAAGTGCCGTTTACGCCAAACGGCGGGATGGAACGATGATTCCCCATTTACCCCTGTGGTTCGGGATGGACAGCAATCGTTGAGGGTGGGGGACAAGGTACTAGTGAAGAATCTCAATCGGGAGGGGAGGGTAGTAAAAATAGAACGTGGAAATCGACTCCAAGTGGAGGTAGGAAGGATGAGGATGAGTGTTTCGTCTGCGCAGGTGGAACGCCTATGGGGTGATAAGACTCAGAAGAAAACCCCTTCACGTAGGGGGGATCGTCCACCATCTATACCCACGCCCTCCTTTAAGGTGGAGCGGAAAGTACTGACAGAGGTGAATCTGCGAGGTATGAGGGTTGAAGAGGTTCTGTATGAATTAGATGCCTATCTCGATGCGGCTATATTGGCCCGACATAAGCAGGTAACGGTGATTCATGGTAAGGGAACAGGGACATTGCGTCGTGTTATACATGAGTTTCTATCCAGTCATCGTTCGGTACACCGTTTTCGATTAGGGCGGCAGGGGGAAGGAGATACAGGTGTAACGGTTGTTGAGTTGTCATGATGGATAAGCTGGCTCTTGTGGTATTCTGTGTTGCTATGGTTTTTGCCATGGCAGGGGTGGTTTGGATTATTTATTATTCCTGAATGGAATATTCATTATATGAATTTATATCTATAAAAAAGGGTGATTACGAATCAAAATAGGGCATTGATTTGTTTTGTTCCACACAGACAAATGGTAGGGTTATTTTGCCCCGGTGGGATAAAAATAGGGGGTTGATCCGATATTACCAGATGAAGTTTGTGGTATGAGGGGATGTAGGGGTCTGTAGAATTATGAAATTCTTCCTGTGTGTGGCCCGTATAGATCCAACGTTGTCCGCAGACCTACATAAGTTTACTGTTGAATTCGATTATCATTTCATCAGTCCTCTTTGGAGGGGTGCGAACAGCCCCTCCCATTTGCATCTATTAAGTAGTATTACCCCCAAATCTGTTTATGGATATCGATATTATGTAATAATATTTATATAAATAAAATATACATACTATTTTATAATAATGAACATAGTAAGTCAGATCGGGGATACCGCATATGAGCTAATAGTATTTTGTTCGAAATAGATAGGGCTATGATTCCCATACCCTTACCTTCCTTATATCCCCAGCCTACCATTTCATGATGATCCTATGATGGAACCACCATCCATCGCATCCATCAAGAAGAACGATTGGATTCAGCATCCCCTCCCCCTTTGCAATATAGATGCAGAATGAAATCAACTGGTCTAGTATCTTGGGATTCCCTTTTAGAAACTTCCAATATCTTTTACAAGTACTTGGGGATGGCGTTTTCATCCCTGATCCGTTGCGTAGACGGATCGTTTCCCCCATTTCGTCCCATGTGGATCCCCAGTAGACCTTGTGAATCACTATCATACTGAGAACCACGCGCCGGTCCCACAGAGGACGACCCATTCTGGGTTTGCCCTTCCTCCCGTTGTTGGGAAGAGAGATGGTCCAGAAAAGGTCTTAGCAGTTCTATATACTTTCAAATCTCTTCTTTGCTATGGTTTTCCTTTACAAAAAAATGGAATTATGTAATAGAGATGTTCATAGGTACTACCATCTAGTAGATAACTATATCCTGATTAGAAATTCGGATAGGCTCCCGCGGATTCGGGAGCCCCACCGCGGACTTTTGACCCGATACCCAAGAATCCAGAGAGGAAAAAATCCCCACCTGCAAGATATTTCAACCGGGAGTAACTAAAACAGGTCCAACAAAGGGGTTCTACGTAGAAGGAAAATAACGGGGGAGAATGGATATATAGTAATTAAGGTAAATTTATATTTTATTACATTTATTGTGAATCATAAAAAATAGGACTCCTCTGGGCCTCCCTGACCCGTAACTATTAGGGTTTGGAAACCCTGGTATAGGGGGAGGCTGAGTGAACAAGGGAATTTTGTCCTCAGGCCCAAGCCTTAGTAAATCCTTCAAAAAGTTAACGGAGAAACTGACTAGAGACATTATACAAGCGATCCGGATGCAAGCTGTTTCAATCCCTCCTCTTTCAATTTCTCCGTCCGTTCCTTGCGCTTTTTATACCCCGATGGATCCCTGCGAGCTTCTCCTGCCTCCTTCGTCAGTGTTGACCATACTTTCTCCAGAGTAATTTTATTTGTAGATCCGTATTTATTAGCAATTTTATTTGTTTCATCTACAAACTTTCCCACATCCTCCCTAGATATTTCATTTGGATTTTGTATTTTTTTTTCGAGTAGTGTTTTATATTGACTATTGATTTTCCTTATATTCGATACCAGTTCCCCCTTGATGTATGATGATTCGGGAATACCACCTCCATGATTCTCTATTGAACTGGCGGTGATGCTATTTTCCCCCATGAAGGTCAGTAGACCAGTGGAGGCGAATAGAATGACTGTTTTTATTTTTACTGTTCTCACCATAATGAACTGCACCCTTCCCCCTGTTTTTTTAGGATAGACACACCACTCTCTCCCTGGTAGGGGGTAGCGGTGCCCATCTACTAATTATAGTCTATATTCTTATACATGTACATATAGAATGATAGGATGCTACCGCGGAAAAGAATGATCTAACAAGTTTCGTTCGGAATATTGTTAAGTAGGGCTGGCATCCCGGTCAACCCTCTCACGTCGAGTAGGGCTGGCATCCCGGTCAACCCTCTCACGTCGAGTAGGGCTGGCATCTCAGCCAACCTTCTCACGTCGAGTAGGGCTGGCATCTCAGCCAACCCTCTCACAGAACCACACGTACTACTCTCGCATTATGCGGATCTTATGGTCCATAAGATTAAGATTCATTCGAATAGATGCCAATGCGCAAACAACTTCCTATACCCTGAACGGATGTAATATATCCATCTGCTAGCCTTTCCTCATCCCCCCTTGAGTCCTTTATACCTGCGTTTCGTCCATTTCTTCAATCCGTTGTTTACCAGGTATTGTGGGGCTTTCGTGACTTTGGATGGATGGAAGACGCCATAGTAATTGATCCAACCTACCCGTATTGGATTGAGTTGCTCGGCTATCCTCGTTCACTCGTGTCCATCGATGTATTTTCATTGTCCTCAGACGTTCCATCATCTTACTCCTGGTTTTCCGACTAATGGTTGGATTGAAGTCTAGGAATACTGAACCTCCCTGTGGGTGTTGCACCAGTCATTTACACAATGCAAGAATAGATTGGCCAACAATGGGGACTGAGGGACTTCAACCCTGCGGTGTGCCTTTCGGTTACTGTTTGGCCCGTTTCAAACGGCATTTGAACAAACCCGTCCTTAGCCATCTTTTGCAGTAGGGCAGTATCGTTTTGTCCTCCGTAACGAGGTGAAGGGCTTGTATGATCATGTCATGCGAAATTAGGATCAAAGTACCCTTTGATGTCGAGATCGATCTCCCAGGTATAGGTCCAACCGTTCTTTCGACGGGACCGGAGAGCCTGAATGGCCGATTCTCCTCGACGACATCCATAGAATGGGGCATGAAAATGGGGATAGGGTTTCTAGTCTGTTCTTGATGACGGTTTGAGCAACCCGATGGTGCTACGGTAGGAATTCTGAGTAGTCCCTTGCTGCCCTTAGGCTTTGGGATATTCACTCGTTTGACTTCAGGTGGAAAGTAGGTATCTGCACACCTTTGATTCCAAATGACGTACGGATTGTTCTTTAGATTGCTTCCAAACTCTGCAACCGTCTGCCTATCGATCCCCGGCCCTCCGCCATTTTCTTGGATGGTAGTACTTCTGTTTGCTGTATATTGTGCCTAGCGGAGTTTTGATCTGATGTCGTATGATCCATTTTGGGGGTATGAATTCAGCCTCCCCATCCCATTCCTCATTACAAAGACCCCATGGCTACTATGAGTTGTGGCTCCGAAGGGCCAATTGCAACCTTTATCACTTATATAGCTTGTTTGACACACGGTTCCCGAAATTGGGTTCCTTCCCCGGCCTGATAATAAAATTTAATATAGTAAGTTTATTTGATAGCACTTGCTCTTTCATCCAATGCCTTTTTAGTCCATAGATCAACACGATATTTCGCAATAAACAGTTTATTCACGTTATCTATGTATAAACTATTTGATACCTTTTTTAATATAATGAAAATTCATATAAATCAGTAAGGAAAGACCCAAAGATGGGGGGAAGATTTCACCTAAAAACCCTGTTCAGAAATTCATACCCCCAACGGGATGCTGCTCTATGGAGTATAACCCAAAAATGCGGAAAAATGTTCTCCCAAGGGTCTTGAAATCGGGACTAAAAATATCCCTCGGGAAATGTATACATCTGTTCAGACACCGCCTTGGGACTGTTTTGGGTGAAAAAGCAGTGGGGGGTGAATTGAATTTTGCTAGGCTCTTAGCCATGTACACCAACCCAGAGGCATGTTCATATAAATAGAGCAATTCAGTCGTTATACAATCATTACAGTAACAAAGGTTCCATGGATGTTGATCTGCTTTAGGTTCCTTTTGGGGAGGAAATCATCATGTTGTTGGGTAAAACAGTGGCTTTCTTTGGGGGTGATACCCGTCAGTTGGCAATGATTGAAAGGTTCTGTAGGCAAAGGGCACGTGTCATTTTGTTTGGTTTCGATCAATGGTCTTGTCCCTATTCAGGTGTAATTTTTTCCGATCCCAATCCAGATGCCCTATTGGAAACAAATGCGCTCATTTTGCCGGCCGCAGGTACGAATGAAGAGGGTCATGTGATCAGTCATTATAGCGATCGTGAGCTGATTTGTACGGGGGATCACATTGGTGCCCTACCGCACGATGCGCAGGTATTTTCGGGTACAGTTTCCAGATATTTAGAAAAATTGTGCAATGATTATCATGTTCCTTTAGTAGGTTTATTTGATCGTGATGATATTGCCATTCGTAACGCTATTCCTACTGTAGAAGCTGCTATTATGTTGGCCATTCAAAACACACCCTTTACCCTTCATGGTTCCAGTTGTTGGGTGGTAGGTACAGGGCGTGTGGGTTTTACGTTGGCTCATGCGCTCAGCTCTTTGGGGGCAAGGGTAATGGTTACCACTTACAGTTCGGGTGAACGGGCTCGCGCAGAGGCAATGGGTTGGAGGGCCTATGGGGTTGGTGATCGATTGGTTTGTGCCTCCGTTACTGATATCCTTTTCAATACGGTACCCAGTATGGTGATTTCCCGCAAGATCATTGATGCTATTCCGGCACGTGCCTGGATACTCGATCTTGCTTCTTCCCCGGGCGGTGTGGACCATGAATATGCTGCCGAGCGAGGTTTGAAGAGTCTTCTGGCCCCCTCCTTACCTGGCAAAGTGGCTCCTGAAACATCGGGTTTGCTTCTTGCCAACGCAATCATTGAGATTTTGCAACAAGATGAGGAGATGAGAGAAGGGTGAAACTGGAAGGATGTACATTGGGTTTTGCGATCACGGGTTCCCATTGTACTTATAAGGATATACCTCCACAAATTGTTCGTTTGCGTTCCTTTGGGGCTCAGGTTATTCCGATTTTATCCCACACCGCCCTTCATGTGGATAGTCGTTTTGGTGAGGCCAACGACTGGAGAAAGCGGATCGAGGAAGCAGCTGGGCACCCCGCCTGGACGACCGTAGCAGAAACGGAACTTATTGGTCCCAAGGGGTTGTTCGATTGCCTTATCATTGCACCTTGTACGGGAAACACGTTGGCCCGCCTTGCCCATGCTTTTACGGATGGTCCCGTATTGATGGCTGCCAAATCCCAGATGCGTATACATCGCCCTATAGTGATTGCCGTGTCCACCAATGATGCACTGGGATTGAATTCCCTTAATTTGGCTAAATTGTTTACCACAAAGGATATATATTTTGTCCCTATGGGTCAGGATGATCCCCTTGGGAAACCTAAATCATTGGTTGCTCATATGTCGCTTCTCCTACCAACCTGTTTTCATGCTATGGAAGGTAGACAATTTCAACCCCTGTTGGTTCCCCACCCTTTGCCTGATAGGGATGTGGATACATCAGAACGGAGGGAATTGCAAATGATTTCCCGCCGGGTTGCGTTGTGTAATGATTGAAACATTGGGGCGAATAGGGGGAGGAAAATTGCCCCCAACCGTGATAAGCTTAGGAAAAAGGGGTGTGTTACCCGTTCCATGAGGAGAAGAGCGACAAAACGGGATTACCCCACGGTTGCTATTGTCGGTGCTACAGGAGCCGTGGGGAAGTTATTGGTGAAAATTTTGCAGGAGCGTTCCTTTCCTGTGAAGACCCTCCGCCCTCTAGCTTCTCCTCGGTCGGCAGGGGAGAAGATTGGGTTCGCTGGTCAAACGTATACGGTTGGGGAACTTGGTGGGGATTCTTTCACTGGTGTGGACATCGCCTTTTTCAGCGCGGGTGGAGCGGTGAGTCAACAATTTGTACCGCGGGCTGTGGATTCAGGCGCGCTTGTGGTTGACAATACCAGTGTGTTTCGGCAGAGTCCCTTGGTCCCCCTCGTTGTTCCTGAGGTCAATCCTGACGCTGTAGGGCGGGAGGATTCCCTCATTGCCAATCCAAATTGTTCCACGGCCCAAATGGTTGTTGCTTTATATCCGCTCCACAAACGCTTTGGTTTAAAGCGTATCCTGGTGTCTACCTACCAAGCTGTTTCCGGAGCGGGGGATAAGGCCCTGGCGGAGTATCGCCAGCAGCAGGCGGCTGTTCTCCGTCGGGAATCCCCGGTGGCTAGGGTGCTGCCGGTGGCGGGATCGGGGCATTATCATCCTATCGTGGATAATGCCCTACCACAAATTGATGTATCTATGGAGAACGGTTACACAAAAGAAGAGATGAAAATGATTTGGGAAACGAGAAAAATTTTTTCTCTTCCCCAGCTTCCTGTGACGGCCACCTGTGTCCGTTTGCCTATTGCACATGGTCACAGTGAAGCCGTTTATGTGGAGTTAGTGCAACCCTTTACGTTGGAGGCCATTCGTGAGGTGCTCTATAATGCACCGGGTGTTGTGGTCGAGGATGATCTGGTATCTTATTCCTACCCCACACCCTATCGGGCCTGTGGTGACGATGCCGTTCATGTTGGGCGGTTACGGAGGGATCTCGATCACCCGCAGGGTCTTCATCTCTGGATTGTATCTGACAACCTACGCAAGGGTGCTGCTACGAATGCCGTACAAATTGCAGAACTTTGGCTGCAGAAACAACAGGAGGATGGATCATGAATGGGTAGGGGGGATGGATGTATGAAGTCCGGACGTGTTCGTGTATTGAAGTTTGGCGGAAGTTCCCTTCACACCCCTTCCTTGCGCCGGCACGCCTTGGGGCATATTCAGGATGCTCAAACGGAAGGGGTATGCCCTATTGTCGTTGTTTCGGCCCTTGGGCGGAGGGGGGATCCCTATGCCACCGATACGCTGCTTCGGTTACCCCTCAGGGAGGGAGCTGCCTTGGCGCTTAGGGAACAGGACCTGCTGATGGCCTGTGGGGAGACGATAGCCGCAACAGTTTTCTCGGGGTTGTTGAATTCCCATGGTATAGTCAATGTGGTGTTGACCGGGGGACAGGCCGGGATTGTAACGGAACCTTGCCATACCCTGGCGCATATCGTGGCCATTACCCCTACTCGGATTGAACAGGAGCTGGATCGGGATAAGGTGGTGATCGTGACAGGTTTTCAGGGTGTTTCTGTTACGGGAGAAACAACTACCTTAGGCCGGGGGGGTAGTGATATCACGGCGTGTGCTTTAGGGGCGGCTTTACAGGCAGAGTGTGTGGATATTTTTACGGATGTGGAGGGTGTAAAGACAGCGGATCCAGGCCTTGTTTCTGATTCCCAACTCCTTCCCACTATCACCTATTTGGAGCTGTGTCATCTGACCCAGCAGGGGGCCAAGATCATGAACCCACGCGCGGTGGCTTTGGCCATGGAGGCTAAGCTCCCCTTGCGGATCCGTGCTACAGGGAATAAGGATGTAGGTACAAGAGTTGTTGAGCATAGGAAAACGGATCCTAGAATAGTATCTCTTCCTTTTCCGGACGGGGCCGTGACGGGGATTGCTCATAGGGAGAATCGTACGAAGATCTCTGCTTCCCTACAGGATGGGGCTGAGGGTGCAGAGGAAATTTTCTCCCTCATGGCTCGCAGGGGTGTAAGTGTGGATTTCATTCAGGTTCATACTAAGGGTATATCCTATACGGTAGCAGAGGAGGAGGCTGATACCGTTGTGCGGTGGTTAGAGGAGGAAGGATGGGAAGTTACAACGAGGTCCCATTGTGCTAAAATCTCTGTTGTTGGTGCGGGAATGGCGGGTGTTCCCGGCGTTATGGCCCGTATCGTGTTGACACTGGCTCAACTTCATGTTCCCATTCTACAATCGGCCGATTCTCATACAACCATCTGGGTACTGGTGCCGCAGGAGTTCCTGCAAAAGGCTGTGAAAGCCCTGCACCGTTGTTTTGGCTTGGATCGGGAAGCTTGTGAGTGATGAAATTTTTTCTTATCCTCGGATTGATGGAGTCTGGGAAAAAAGGTCATTTCGTTTGTATGGGTCCTAATTTAGAAATCTTGTTTGAGGTAGTAAAGTAATAATATATCGGGATTAAAGTAATAATATATCGGGGTTTCTGAGGACGTTTTGAATCTTAATTCCGTTCTTGCCTTTTTTCCCAGTCTCCATACAATGATTTTATATAATTTCCTTCTCCTCCCTCTGTGACTCTGATGTGGGATACCCGTGTCCTGCCTACGGGTAAGGGTACAATGGATCAGGGTTCGAGTGGGAGGATGTGAGGGTAGCCTCCCCACAAAAATATTCCTTGCTCCGGCCCCATGGTGGTTGGGTTCGGCTGTGGGTCTGTTTTTGGGGGGCGGCGCTTCTCTAGGGAACAGAGACAGTGTATTGGTGGGGATGGGCATATGGTTGGCACCAATTTTTTGCTGTCGTTTTTCAAAGGTAGGATAGGGAAAGTGAGAGTCCGATAAGCTGGGGGGATGTCTATGGAGAGATTGTGGACTGCAATGGTAACACCCTTTACCGCCAAGGGTGCTTTGGATGAAACGGCTGTTTCCCGGTTGGTAGAGCATTTACTGAATACGGGGAGTGAGGGTTTGATCGTTTCCGGTACGACTGGGGAGGCACCCGCGTTGTCCTTGGGAGAGCGTCGTACGCTATGGGGTCTTGTCCGTGATGCGGTGCGAGGGCGTGTTCCCGTCTGGGCGGGTGTAGGAAATAATCACACGGATACGACAATCATGCTAAGTGAAGCAGCCGCTGAGTCCAGGATGGATGGTTTGATGGTGGTGGCACCTTACTACAATAAGCCTTCCCAGCAGGGTTTGTATGAGCATTTTCGTGTTGTGGCGTCAGCTACTTCCCTACCTATTATGGTATATAACGTCCCTGGGCGTACTGCGGTCCCAATGCATTGTGATACCTTGCTGGACATAGCAGCGATCAGCAATGTAAAAGCTATCAAGGAGGCTTCGGGGGATCTGTCCCAGGTAAGCGAGTTGGTACAGCGTTTACCTGATGATGTGGTCCTTTATAGCGGGGATGATTCATTGACGCTGCCCATTTTAGCTCTTGGTGGCGTTGGGGTAGTGAGCGTAGCAAGCCATCTCTGTGGTTCGGTGATTGCGTCGATGATCGAGGCCTTTGCACGTGGGGATGTGGGGGCAGCACGTACGTATCATCGATTGGGATGGCCTGTTTTTACCAAGCTCTTTTTCCAGACGAATCCTGTACCGGTGAAGTATGCCCTGGCCTGTTTGGGGATCTGTGAAGCCCATGTACGCCTCCCTTTGGTTCCCTTAACGGTTTCAGAGCAAACGGAATTGCGTGAGGGAATACGTGATTGTTTGAATCAGGGAGCCTCCCTACAGGTCTGATTCTGTTTTGTTGGAGTGGTTGATCCCTCTTCCTCCATTTCGGGGTGAACTTACCGTCAGGGAATCCCCGTGGGAATTTATTGGACTGCGTTGATTTGCGTAGTCGTTTTCTTTTTGCTTATAATGGAGATACGCTGGTGGTGTGTGTGCGGTTCGGGTTTGTTGTGTTACTAGGAGGTTAAGCGATTGGTGAGGAACCAACGGGGCAAGTTGCAAATTTTTGCTCTCGGTGGGTTGGATGAAATCGGTAAAAACATGTACGTGATTCAGTATAAACAGGATATGGTCGTTGTGGACGCGGGCCTGATGTTTCCGGATGAGGGGATGCTGGGGATCGATATTGTAATCCCGGATGTCTCCTATCTGATCGAAAATAGGGATAAGCTGAGGGCCATTGTTTTGACCCACGGCCATGAGGATCACATCGGCGGTCTTCCGTACATCCTGCGGCAAATCAGGGTGCCTATTTATGCAACAAAGCTGACTATGGGTCTGGTAGAGCACAAGTTGCGTGAGGCCCATATGTTGCATAAAGTGCGTCGTGTGGTCGTTGATACCAACTCTGAGGTTCACCTGGGTACTTCTTTGAAAGTTTCTTTTTTTGCTACTAGTCATAGTATACCCGACTCAGTGGGCGTGTGTGTGGATACGCCCGAGGGTAAGGTGGTGCATACGGGTGATTTTCGCTTTGATATGACGCCTATCCATGGTGAACCTGCGGATTTGCATAAAATGGCAGCAATTGGACAAGCCGGGGTTCTGTGTCTTCTGTCCGATAGTACCAACGCAGAGCGACCCGGATTCACTGGATCGGAGAGGACAGTGGCGGAAGGTCTCAAGGGTGTGTTTCGATGCTCCAAACAGCGCATTATTGTGGCTACCTTTGCTTCCAATATTCATCGTATTCAGGGCGTTGTCAACGCGTCTCTCGCCTATGGTCGCAAGCTGGCCGTGGTGGGGAGGAGTATGGTCAACGTTGTCCAGATTGCTTCTGAGTTAGGGTATCTCAAGATCCCGGATGACCTTTTGATCGAATTGGAAGAGGTAAACCGATTGCCGGCGCACCGTGTTGCTATCATTTCCACGGGAAGTCAGGGCGAGCCGATGTCAGCGTTGACACGTATGGCCAATGCATCGCACCGGAAGGTGGAGATTCTACCAGGTGATACAGTTGTGATTGCTGCGACTCCTATCCCGGGGAATGAAAAATTGATTGGCCGGACGGTTGATCAGCTCTTCCGGATTGGGGCCGAGGTTGTCTATAGTGCCAATGCCCATGTTCATATTTCGGGACATGGTGCGCAGGAAGACCTGAAGCTCATGCTGAGTCTGTTAAAACCGAAGTATTTCATGCCAATCCACGGTGAGTATCGTATGTTGTGTGCCCATGCCCGCTTGGCGGAGTCCGTGGGAGTGTGTCCAGAGAATGTTTTTGTTTGTGATAATGGGGATATGGTAGAGATCGTGGAGGGAAAGGCCCGTTTTGGACCCAAAGTCGCCACGGGCAAGGTATTGATTGATGGGCTTGGTGTGGGTGATGTGGGTAATATCGTACTTCGTGATCGCAAGCTCCTATCCCAAGATGGGATCATTGTGATTGTTGTTACCCTGAGCAAGTCCAATCGTGCCATTCTCTCCGGTCCAGACATTATTTCACGCGGTTTCGTCTACGTGCGTGAGTCAGAGCAGCTCCTAGAGGAAGCCACAGGGGTGGTTGTTCAGGCCATGCAAAAGTGCATGAAAGAGCAAATTAGCGAGTGGACTTTTTTTAAGACGAGCATACGTGATTCCCTGGGTAAGTTTCTTTTTGAGAGAACACGTCGTCGACCCATGATTTTGCCAATTATTATGGAGGTTTGAGCGCGCCCCCTAACAGGGGGGTGCGTTTTTTGCGTTTGCGGGGGTTATCTAGGGATTGCAAAGGATACCGGGCGGGTATAATGGGTATAGAGTATTGGGAACCCAAGAAATTTTTGGTTTCATCCGATGATCGCGCATGCGTAAATTCTCCGATGGGGGTTCAGTCTCAGGAGTGAGGGTTGGACCATGGTTCGATAGATCGAATGTATCGTGGTAGGTTTCTGTGTTTATATCTGCCTAGACTTGGATTTTCTCCCACTGTACTCCAAGGTATTCTTGTGGGGACACAGTAGTACATATGCATTATTTTTATAAAGTTTAATTTTTATATGTTATAATAATTGGCAACTCACCCTCTATCAGGGAATAAGGGGTTTTTGAAAGACCTTGCGCCAGGTCAGAACACATTCTGGCTGATCGATTCCATAGTACAAAATGTCTTGAATGCGAACACCATTTCGGTTGCTGAATTCCATGACGATGTACACGGCTATGGATCCCCTACCACGAACATACGTGTAGGTAGCATCCGCCTGGACGAAACTATGGCTGTTGCTTTGTAGGGAACGTTGATTCCATATACTTAGATGGGGATCATAATAGCGCCTAAACCGATGGGGAAGAGTGGAGCGCGGGGATGTCACTATGGCATAACAACGGGAATCGTCTCGACAAATCCTGCGGGGATACACAATCAGAACGGAGAGGGTACAATTTCTCCGACCAACAGTGGGTATATCTTTGGTAACGCTCTACAAGAACGGATTTGAATCCCCCTTTTGAATCCCCCTCCTGTACTATTATTAAGAAAGAGAATTGTGATGGAACCGCAACCTGTCTGTATGGTTCTCTCCGTAACCGTTTCTACGAATCATCCTACCGGAATCGTCAGGACCCCTCTCTTGCAGCTCCTGTCTTCGATAATGATCGCACTCACGATCAACGAACCACTCCAAAGCCTTGGGGAAAGCATGTAAACTAATATTGGAATCCCGGGAAAATTATCGATCCAAATGCAAAATAGCTTCTTTGAACGCCCCCCCATTTTTTGTAAATATTTCAATCGGTGTCGTAAGAAAGGGCGCATATCCCCTTTACATGTCCAGTGAACGGGGCCATAATTTTGATCACCCATGGTGTTGTGTCACCCTATCTATTATAAATTTAGAAATTTATAATAGATATTATAATATTTGCGAGTAATTTTGTCTATGATATTTTGGGGATCGCACAATAGGAAAACAAGATAGGTAGGGAACCTCGGGATCACCACTAGGTTGGAGAAATACAAGTAATGGTTGGGGGGGGCGAAGGGCCCTTTTCAGGGGAAGAGGGATCCGTTGGGTCTCTTTGCGCGGGAAACAAGGATCCGGAGGAAAAAATCTGCCCACCGCATCGGAGACGGGTCATTAGACGATGCGGGGAGGACAAAAAAGAGCCCCCGCAGGGGCCCTGAACACCGAACTTAAAATGCAGCACCAGGTAAAAGTCCGCCCGATTGGCATTTTATGAGCCCGAATCTTGTCCAAAAGCCACTCGCCTAGACCCCCGTATCCAAATACACCCCGAGCCGGTGCCTTTTCAAGACCACTTATTCCACAGTATCGTGAGCTGGGACAAGTCAAAAGGACTCTCTTTGTGAGCTATTACCAGTGCCTTGACCTGGTACCCTTCCAAAAACTCCACTTTGTCACCCAATAGCCGAAGCTGGGACTCTTCCAAGAATTTCACGTTGTCACCCAGCGCAGCAATCTGGGGGCCTTCCAAAAACTTTACTTTGTCACCTAGTAGTCGAAGCTGGTACCATTCCAAATGCTTCACTGTGTTATCCAGCGCAACAATCTGGGGGCCTTCCAAAAACTTCACTTTGTCACTCAGTGCCTTGATCTGGGACCCTTCCAAAAACCTCACGTTGTCACCCAGTGCCTTGATCTGGGATTCTGCCAGAGCCCCCACTTTGTCACCCAGTAGCTGAAGCTGGAACTCTGGGTCTAAATCCCTCACTTTGTCACCCAGTAGCCGAAGCTGGTACCCTTCCAAGAATCTCACTCCGCTACCCAATGCCCTGATCTGGGACTCTTCCAAAAACCTCACGTTGTCACCCAGTGCCTTGATCTGGGATTCTTCCAAAAACCTCACTCTGTAATGCAGTGCCCTGATCTGGGACTCTTCCAAAAACCTCACTTTGTCACCCAGTGGCCTGATCTGGTACCATTCCAAATCCCCCACTTTGTCACCCAGTGCCCTGATCTGGGACTCTTCCAAAAACCTCACTTTGTCACCCAGTGGCCTGATCTGGTACCATTTCAAATCCCCCACTTTGTCACTCAGTGCCTTGATCTGGGACTCTTCCAAAAACCCCACGTTGTCATCCAGTAGCCGAAGCTGGTACCCTTCCAAATGCTTCACTTTGTTACCCAGCGCAACAATCTGGTACCATTTCAAATCCCCTACTTTGTCCCTTAGTGCCCTGATCTGGGACTCTTCCAAAAACCTCACTTTGTCCCTCAGTGCCCCGATCTGGGACCATTCCAAATCCCCCACTTTGTCACTCAGTGCCTTGATCTGGGACTCTTCCAAAAACCCCACGTTATCACCCAGTGCCCTGAGTTGGGGCCCGTTCACTCTCCCGATATCATCTCCCAATGCACGCATCTGGGATTCAGTATAAAACGACCACTGATTCGGTGGGGCATTCCTTACATATTCTAGCGGTATCCTCCGAATATCTTCTGCTGTCAAATTTCTCTGAAATTTTCTTATTTTATTAGAAATAATTTTTTCTTCAGATAATCTAACTAATTCATCACCCCGCCTTACGATAAGAGAATCCACCTGCTCCGGTGATAATATCCCCATATCTATCACTAGTTTAGACATCGTAATATCCTGTAGGGAACAGCCGGGTACTTGTCTCTTGGTTCTTTTCGGTGATATCCCTTTTTCGGTTGTAATCTCCCCCTGGTTGACTTTCTTGGGTTCCCCATCCTTCGGAAATCATATCATCGTAATGAATTATAACCATTGACATACATAATAAAAGTTAAAATTACACAATAATTTAAAAATTATGATAAAACATAAAAAATTACTGTAAATGGCAACTATGTAAAAAAATGGAAGCCATACCCATACCCAGGGTAGTTTGGTTTTCCTGAAAATAAATGTAAGAATATTCTTTTTTTAGTGTGAAGATAGGGGATACATGGCAGGGATAGCGAATTCTCCCAGTCCCCATGCGGACACAGAGTGATTATCCATCCCACTAAGTTTCTTTGCCTGCTCTAAGTTGAAATTTTTATACACGGAATCAATCACCCTTTGGAATGAATCAAGGGTAGGATAACAGCTCACTCCATTCGTATAACGTCTGGCCTCTCTGTGATTTCTCTCTAAGGAACCCGTTGTACGATTTTGAACAGCATCCGCTAGGTCGTAATCGAGATACGTTGTCACATCATCAAAGGAAGCCCATAGACCTTCAACGAGCTTGGGCAACTTGGATTGATAGTCATCACTAAAGCGTATCAAGCCATGAAGGGCTTCTTTTTTGTCAAGAACATGAAAAATGTCTTGATAAATCCGGCTTCGGATGGGTTCCCACTTCACTCCTTTTTTTCTCGGTCTATCCTTTCTGAAGGCCTGGTAAAGATTCACCATTTTGTGGAATTGACACCCTTGAAAACCTGCTTCGGGATATACTTGGCTTAGCGCCTTTCTGATTCCCTTATGACCATCAGCAATGAAAAGGGTATCAGGACCCATCCGTAAACCACGGTCGTAAACATTTTGGAGGGCTTCATACCAAGTTTCAGCTGTTTCGGGGGGATTTACCAAACTTGATAAAACCTCATCTGTTTTTATCCCTGATGTATTTTTCCTACTCGCTTTTATGACATAGACAGCTACTTTCCCGAATCCACGAACGGGTTTGTAGTAAGCATCCACCTTTACGGTCCTAATTTCATGCGGGTTTCTTATGGGTTCCTCATTGAATCCTCTATTCTCTTCCTTTAGATGTCCCATAAGTAATCTTGACACAGTGGAGCGTGAGATTTTTGATCGCAGAATATCATTCGACAATTCGGATATTTTTTTTATGGACATACCGGCCTTACGTAAGGAGGAAAGAATATCTATACACGACTTCGTATATTTTTTGTAGGGTTTAGTAACCGCAGATCGGAAATGCCCTTTCCTTGGCTGGGGGTCATAGTAAACCACAATTCCTTTGCTGGTGCTTTTTTTACGTTTTTTATAACCATTTCGGTCTACTTTTGGGAAATCGGGACCCCTTTGGTGTTTCTCCCGGCCACCTAAAATTTGTTTTTTAAACTGATAATTGGCTATAAAAGTATAAGCCCTCCCCATGGGACCAGGAGCCCATTCAGAATCTTCCTCGATCTCTTCCACTACATGGGGGATGGATTCCTGAAGCGATAATCCTTTCTGTTCGTAATGTTGTATACGTTCTTCTATCCTTTTTTCCATTCTGTCTATATCCAAGTCAATTGGAATCATAAAACCAACCTTTCCTATATTAAGTTTTTCATTTCAGAAACCAAGCGGTTGTCCTCTATACATTTCCCCACTCTTGTCTTGTATTTCCCTTTTTTATCTCACCTAACCCTGTTGATCATCATGCATATCGCGGAGGATCCAGAAGGGATCATGGAACAGAGTTTTTGAGTAGAGGATCGACTGTTTCCCAAGGGCAATAGCGGGAATTGCGTATGTAAAAGTGAGAAGGACTATAGGGTCGCATAGGGCTACATAAGGGCAACGACAGTCATAGAAGAACCCCCCTTCCCCACAAGGGAGAGGGATAAAGGAAGGCCATGCAGCAGCGCCATTCTGGAGCCCCCACGATGGAGAAGCCAGGCGCCATTACACAATGGGCCAGGCCAACACAAACAACAATGGTGAGTTGGGGGGAGGAGGGGTAGGGGCGCGAAAACCCCCTGGCCTAGGCCAGGGGGCAAGGGGAAAAGAACAAAAACACAAGGGAATCAAAACAAAAGATCAAGGGACTAAAGGCAAAAACAGAGACCAAAAACAGGGGGAGGGAGAGCTTTAGGTTCTACTGAGATTCCCGTTTCGTGTAGGAGGGACGTTTTGCTGACCTATGGATTCCTCCAGAGGGAACCCCCTGATTAAAATAAAATTATTCTGAAGATATATCTAACCACGATTCCGAGAAAAAGCACCCCTATAACGCCTTTTGTGCTATTTACAATATGATTTAACAATAAATTTCTATCTATTTATTAAAAACATAAAAACAATTGTTAATCGAAAAGACGCAAATAGGGAATTTTTAGGGACCACAGACTACCCGCTCTTGAATCTTACAGCGGAAAGTGGGATATGACCTTCTTCTTTTCCCCTGCGATGATGGTGCTAGGCACCCTTCTCCTGCTAGTTCTAAAACATTTCCTTCCCCTACTTCCCCCTTCGTTCCTTTCACTGTTCCCCCTTCTTCCGAAACATCTCCTACAGATTTCCCGGAAAACCGCTCGGCACCTGGGGCTCCCCCCTCTGCTATCGCCTGAAATTCCTGTCCTGTAGGGATTATCTTTTCCGCTTTCTCCGTATCTGCAGCTATTCTTACTGCACCAGTGCTTCCATTGCCTGCTATTTTTGCTATATTGCCTATTCCATCCGTTGTCAAAGCAAGGGCTACCTGTTCCACCGCATCGATAAGGACATCCGCAAATTCCTCCGTGTTTTTTATGAGCTGTTTTTCCTTTTGCGGTTCTTCACCCGTTAGTTGAACGAAACGCGTCATAAGATTTTTAACATAGGAAATCGTCTCCTCCTTTCGTTCCCGATGCCACTGTAATCCCTTCCCCAACCACTCTTTTGCTACATCTAAGGGCTTTTCTACAATCATAGTGGCCGTCTTTTCATCGAAACCACTCTGTGTGAGGAGATTTTTTACTAACATCTGCGTTGGGCCATGTTTTAATACAAAATCAACACCCTGCAATAGGTTTTTTGCTAATACCTGTACGTGAAAAATCCTTTCTGCCTCGTTGGTTAGATTCTTGACCTCCGAATAGGAACGGTGGAATTGTGCTAGGGAAGGACGAATAACAGCTAGTGTTGCCTTTGCACCAACCCTGACGAATTCCTCCCTTGGATTTTCTACAAAATTTTCAGCTTCTCTCTCCAATGTTTTCAAGCTATTGATGATTTCACTGGGTACTTTCTTTACCCCTTCAATGACCCCTTGCTCTATTTTCAATGCATTTTCCTTTATCCCCCGAATGGTTGGAATTTCCGTATGAGAAAGGGGATTAATCCATGGTGAAACCTTTTCAACAAATTCGATTAGGGATTTAACTATATCTCCAATCGTTGGCACGAATGGGAAAAGACCTGTCCCGTGTTCTTTCCTGACATTATCCGCAATGATATGAAGTAATCTCTCTTTATATTCTTTTTGGAATTTTTCATACTCACGCCGGCTCATGGTTTTCTGTTCCCGGGTATACTTGCGAAACAAATCTGTATACCCGGGAGTTAGTTTGTCCTTCTCCGAAAAATCAGCCGAATCTATGGTCGCCTCAAGATAATTCAACCTTGCTTTTTCAATATCTCCCAATTCGTTACCGACCCTTATTCTATCATGTATATTTGATAAAGTAAGAAAATATTCCTCTAATTTTCTTCTTTGTGTATTTCTTTTCTCCGATAATTTATCTCCGCTGAAAAGGTGGGATATGTATAACTCCTCGGTTACTTTAGTTAAAAGTTTCGCAATCTTATCCCTATCGTTTGGAACGACCATAGGTGTATTCCTATCATCATCATACCCAGTTCTTGATTCTATGGGATCCGTTGAATTCCATTGTTCACTACTCGAACGAACCCTCTTTCCAGTTTCCCTATCCTCACTTCCATTGACTGGGGGATGCATGAAACCTGACCGTTTTCTGGATTCAGTTTGGGAAATAATGGACGGGTGTTCACGGGTTTCTAACAATGGAGGGGTGGAGGTTTGTTTTTTAGCATCTTCCTCCGTATGGGTCATGATACTGCTATGATTTTCAGCTAAGTCTTCATTCTTCACTTGTTGTTTGGAACGAACAAATTGACCCTTTGTGGGGGGATCGTTTGTGTCCCCATCACCACCGGATCCAATAGATTGGGAAGCAAAAGTCGATGCAGTCTGATGGTCGGAGGCAAGATAGTATCCCCCCTGAATGGAATCCTCCGTTCTTCTCCTCGAACTTTTATCCCCTGTGGTAACTCGCTCCTTTTTATTTTGGGAACTGGTCAGCTTTGGTGACCCATACTCCCCATAAATAGGGGCCGACGAGGGTTGTTGTGGTATTTCTAGCGCGGAAGGTGGAATTTGCTTTTTTGCATCCCCACTGCTACCACTACTATCTTCATCAACCTTGTCTTGATTTCTTTCCCCCTGCTTCCACATAGTATCCCTGAAAACCTCGCTAGAATTTCCCCCCTGATTGCCCCCTTGATGGGTGGCAAATGACACTCCACTCCCAACCGTAGGTAACGTTTTGGAGGATGTTTCCTCAACAACACCCGACCCACGGGTAGGTTGTGCTCCTTCAGAATGAGCAACCTTTCCATTCTCCACACCGTCCCCATTCCCCACAGTAGGGGAACCTTTTGTAGCCAGATCCTGTTTTCCAAGCTCTCGTTGTTCCTCTGAGAAGGAGGTGGGATTCATAAAAGCTATGCCAATAATATTTAGAAATAATATACCAATACACCGGGATGATCGCCGAAATGATTTATTGTTAATATTTTTATTCATAAAATTTTTATATACTCCTTTAATAATTTAATTTAACATTGCAGTAAGGAATGGTTCAGTGTGGTCTGGAACTACGTCCAAAGAAAACCAAAGTCTTCTACTGTAGGGATGGTTATAGGACGGGAAAGTACAAGGGCACATCCTTTGATTTCCTGGGATTTACGTTTCGACCACGCCAAGTCGTAATCCGTGTGGGGAAAGGAAAAAGATGGCTAAGCGGGGGAAAGAAATAAGAAGGCATTCAGGGCCAAACATGGAACTGCAAGAAGTGGCGGAGATGTCCAATTCCAATATGGAGGGGTGGGGTTAACTGCTATGGCGCTTTTTACCCTTCACCTCTGAGAAAAACTTTACACAGGTGGATCCAGATATACAAGGAAGGCACGGAAAACCGTTCGCCCACCGGCATCCATTAGACGCTAAGATGGGGCAATAGGAGCCGCCGCATAATGCGGGAGTAGCACGTGTGGTTCTTGTGCGTCGTGTCGTGCTCTATGAGGGATGGGGGAGGGGCCCCCGAAATCGGCTGGTGGTAGGCAGGTTTCAAACCACCCAGTGCTGCTGTTGTAAAGAGCAATGGTGGTGAGCGTTCTGGGAAAAGGCAGGACGAAAGAATCCTGTCAGGTGTGAATCAGGGAGATTAGTAAAGCGAACCATTGGAGGAAAGCACCGAAAGGCGCAGTCTATGTCGAAACAAGGGTATCGGAACCTATCCTTGGAACGAAGCCATGGAGGGCGAACCACCTACTGTCCTGGCGGCATCCGGTGCACAGATGGAATAAACCTGATGTAGGCCCTCATAGGGAACCACGAGAGACTGTCGCACGGACGCCTGGCCTTAGCCAGGGGTAAAGGGCTAAGGATATACCAAGGCCTCCGTGAACAGAGTCGGATCAACTCATAGTAGTGAGGAAACTCTTGTAACGAGAGTGGAGCGAAGGGGTTGAATTGTCCAGCCTGAACCAGCCAACGCACAATCTGGAATAAGGAGATGATCGGAAGTTGGATCAGGCAGCATCAGATCGCAACCCGTCCAGGGGCGATATCAAAAAGCAGGAGGTACTAGATGCATGGTTCCAGGTTAAGCACAATGGTGGAACATATGGGATAGATAAGGTATCTATTGCCAAATTTGAAACCAAGATAAAGCAAAACCTATACAAGATATGGAACCGAATGAATGCAGGGTCTTATTTCCCGCCCAAAAGGTCCGAAGGGTGGAAATCCCGAAGCCATACGGTGGGAAGAGACCTCTCGGAATACCCACAATAGGAGATAGGATAGCCCAGACGGTGGTTAGGAACCGACTCGAACCCCTCCTGGAGCCACGCTTTGTTTCCGACTCTTACGGATGTCGCCCGGGGAAATCTGCCTTGGAGGCGGTAGATAAGAATAGGAGACGCTGCTGGAAATATGCCTGGGGGATTGATCTTGACATAAAGGGATTCTTTGACAATATACCGCATGACCTGCTCATCAGAGCATTGGAGCATTGTGGCATTGATAAAAGAATGCTCCGTTATTGTGAGAGATGGCTAAAAGACCCGGTGCAACTACCCGATGGAACTATCGAAGAAAGGACTAAGGGCACACCACAAGGGGGTGTAATAAGCCCCCTACTGGCCAATTTGTTCCTGCACTATGCCCTAGATCGATGGTTGCAGGAACATCATCCAGATATTGAGTTTGAAAGATATGTGGATGACGTGATCCTTCATTGTGAAAATCAAGCCCAAGCTGAAAATCTTCTGAAAGAATTGCAACAGAGAATGGCACAGTGTGGTTTGGAGCTGCATCCGAGAAAAACCAAAATCTTCTACTGCAAGGACGGCTGGAAGACGGGGAAGCACAAAAGAACATCTTTTGACTTCCTGGGGTTCACGTTTTGCCCGCGTCAGGCCGTAACCCGCGTGGGGAGAAGAAGGTTTCTGGGATACAATCCAGCCATCAGCCGAAAATCGAGGAAGAAGATAGCGAAACGGGGGAAGGAAATAAGAAAACACGTGAGGCCAGACATGGAATTGCATGAGGTGGCGGAAATGTCCAATCCCATATTGAGGGGCTGGGTGAACTACTATGGCGCCTTTTATCCCTCACATCTGAGGAAAGCTTTAGTACGGAGCTTCGATGACAACGTTTTGGCCTGGTGGGCCAGAAAGAAGTACAAGAAGCTCGGTAGCAGGCGAAAGGCTCGAAGGTGGATCCAGTATATACGAGGAAAGTACGGGGAACCTGTTCGCCCACTGGCACGTATTAGAAGCAAAGATGGGGCAATAAGAGCCGCATAATGCGAGAGTATTACGTGTGGTTCTGTGAGAGGGTTGGCTGAGATGCCAGCCCTACTTGACGCGCCTAGACCCCCGTATCCAAAACACCCCGATCCGGTGCCTTTTCAAAGCCACTTATTCCGCAGTATCGTGAGCTGAGACAAATCAAAAGGACTCTCTTTGTGAGCTATTACCAGTGCCCTGACCTGGTACTCTTCCAAAAACCCCACTTTGTCACCCAGTAGTCGAAGCTGGTACCCTTCCAAGAATCTCACTTTGTCACCCAGCGCAACAATCTGGGGGCCTTCCAAAAACTTCACTTTGTCACCTAGTAGTCGAAGCTGGTACCATTCCAAATGCTTCACTTTGTTATCCAGCGCAACAATCTGGGGGCCTTCCAAAAACTTCACTTTGTCACTCAGTGCCCTGATCTGGGGCTCTTCCAAAAACCTCATTTTGTCACCCAGTACCCTGATCTGGGACTCTTCCAAAAACCCCACGTTATCACCCAGTGCCCTGAGTTGGGGCCCGTTCACTCTCCCGATATCATCCCCCAATGCACGCATCTGGGATTCAGTATAGAACGACCACTGATTCGGTGGGGCATTCCTTACATATTCTAGCGGTATCCTCCGAATATCCTCCGCTGTCAAATTTCTCTGAAATTTTCTTATTTTATTAGAAATAATTTTTTCTTCATTTTCTACTATAAGAGAATCCGCCTGCTCCGGTGATAATATCCCCATATCTATCACTAGTTTAGACACCGCAATATCCTGTAGGGAACAGCTGGGTACTTGTCTCTTGGTTCTTTTCCCCTGCGATGATGGTGCTAGGCATCCCTCCCCTGCTAGTTCTAAAACATTTCCTTTCCCTACTTCCCCCTTCGTTTCTTTCACTGTTCCCCCTTCTCCCGAAACATCTCCTACAGATTTCCCGGAAAACCGCTCGGCATCCGGGGCTCCCCCCTCTGCTATCGCCTGAAATTCCTGTCCTATAGGGATTATCTCTTCTGCTTTCTCCGTATCTGCAGCTATTCTTACTGCACCAGTGATTTCATTGCCTGCTATTTTTGCTATATTGCCTATTCCATCCGTTGTCAAAGCAAGGGCTACCTGTTCCACCGCATCGATAAGGACATCCGCAAATTCCCCCGTGTTTTTTATGAGCTGTTTTTCCTTTTGCGGTTCTTCACCCGTTAGTTGAACGAAACGCGTCATAAGATTTTTAACATAGGAAATCGTCTCCTCCTTTCGTTCCTGATGCCACTGTGATCCCTTCCCCAACCATTCTTTTGCCACATCTAAGGGCTTTTCTACAATCATAGTGGCCGTCTTTTCATCGAAACCACTCTGTGTGAGGAGATTTTTTACTAACATCTGCGTTGGGCCATGTTTTAATACAAAATCAACACCCTGCAATAGGTTTTTTGCTAATACCTGTACGTGAAAAATCCTTTCTGCCTCGTTGGTTAGATTCTTGACCTCCGAATAGGAACGGTGAAATTGTGCTAGGGAAGGACGAATAACAGCTAGTGTTGCCTTTGCACCAACCCTGACGAATTCCTCCCTTGGATTTTCTGCAAAATTTTCAGCTTCTCTCTCCAATGTTTTCAAGCTATTGATGATTTCACTGGGTACTTTCTTTACCCCTTCAATGACCCCTTGCTCTATTTTCAATGCATTTTCCTTTATCCCCCGAATGGTTGGAATTTCCGTATGAGAAAGGGGATTAATCCATGGTGAAACCTTTTCAACAAATTCGATTAGGGATTTAACTACATCTCCAATCGTTGGCACGAATGGGAAAAGACCTGTCCCGTGTTCTTTCCTGACATTATCCGCAATGATATGGGGTAATCTCTCTTTATATTCTTTTTGGAATTTTTCATACTCACGCTGGCTCATGGTTTTTTGTTCCCGGGTATACTTGCGAAACAAATCTGTATACCCGGGGGTTAGTTCGTCCTTCCCCGAAAAATCAGCCGAATCCATGGTCGCCTCAAGATGATTCAACCTTGCTTTTTCAATATCTCCCAACTCGTTCCCGACCCTTATTCTATCATGCATATTTGATAAAATAAGAAAATATTCCTCTAATTCCCTTCTTTGTGTATTTCTTTTCTCCGATAATTTATCTCCGCTGAAAAGGTGGGATATGTATAACTCCTCGGTTACTTTAGTTAAAAGTTTCGCAATCTTATCCCTATCGTTTTGTATAGCGGGGGACAGCACTACCATTCTATTCAATGTGGGATCATTTTCAGAACTAACACGTTGTTCTGCTGGTTCTGAATCGGATAAGTTCAGAGCATCGTCCTTCTCGATATCATCCTCTATATCTCGTTTAGTTCGTACCAGTTGTTCCTTTGGAACGACCATAGGTGTATTCCTATCATCATCATACCCAGTTCTTGATTCTATGGGGTCCGTTGAATTCCAGTGTTCACTACTCGAACGAACCCTCTTTCCAGTTTCCCTATCCTCACTTCCATTGACTGGGGGACGCATGAAACCTGACCGTTTCCTGGATTCAGTTTGGGAAATAGTGGACGGGTGTTCACGGGTTTCTAACAATGGAGGGGTGGAGGTTTGTTTTTTAGCATCTTCCTCCGTATGGGTCATGATACTGCTATGATTTTCAGCTAAGTCTTCACTCTTCACTTGTTGTTTGGAACGAACAAATTGACCCTTTGTGGGGGGATCGTTTGTGTCCCCATCACCACCGGATCCAATAGATTGGGAAGCAAAAGTCGATGCAGTCTGATGGTCGGAGGCAAGATAGTATCCCCCCTGAATGGAATCCTCCGTTCTTCTCCCCGAACTTTTATCCCCTGTGGTAACTCGCTCCTTTCTATTTTGGGAACTGGTCAGCTTTGGTGACCCATACTCCCCATAAATAGGGGCCGACGAGGGTTGTTGTGGTATTTCTAGCGCGGAAGGTGGAATTTGCTTTTTTGCATCCCCACTGCTACCACTACTATCTTCATCAACCTTGTCTTGATTTCTTTCCCCCTGCTTCCACATAGTATCCCTGAAAACCTCGCTAGAATTTCCCCCCTGATTGCCCCCTTGATGGGTGGCAAATGACACTCCACTCCCAACCGTAGGTAACGTTTCGGAGGATGTTTCCTCAACAACACCCGACTCACGGGTAGGTTGTGCTCCTTCAGAATGAGCAACCTTTCCATTCTCCACACCGTCCCCATTCCCCACAGTAGGGGAACCTTTTGTAGCCAGATCCTGTTTTCCAAGCTCTCGTTGTTCCTCTGAGAAGGAGGTGGGATTCATAAAAGCTATGCCAATAATATTTAGAAATAATATACCAACACACCGGGATGATCGCCGAAATGATTTATTATTAATATTTTTATTCATAAAATTTTTATATACTCCTTTAATAATTTAATTTAACATTGCAGCAAGGAATGGCTCAGTGTGGTCTGGAACTGCGTCCAAAGAAAACCAAAGTCTTCTACTGTGGGGATGGTTATAGGACGGGAAAGTACAAGGGCACATCCTTTGATTTCCTGGGATTTACGTTTCGACCACGCCAAGTCGTAATCCGTGTGGGGAAAGGAAGAAGATGGCTAAGCGAGGGAAAGAAATAAGAAGGCATTTGGGGCCAGGTATGGAACTGCAAGAAGTGGCGGAGATGTCCAATTCCAATATGGAGGGGTGGGGTTAACTGCTATGGCGCTTTTTACCCTTCACCTCTGAGAAAAACTTTACACAGGTGGATCCAGATATACAAGGAAAGCACGGAAAACCGTTCGCTCACCGGCATCCATTAGACGCTAAGATGGGGCAATAGGAGCCGCCGCATAATGCGGGAGTAGCACGTGTGGTTCTGTGTGTCGTGTCATGCTCTATGAGGGATGGGGGAGGGGCTTCCCGAAACCGGCTGGTGGTAGGCAGGTTTCAAACCACCCAGTGCTGCTGTTGTAAAGAGCAATGGTGGTGAGCGTTCTGGGAAAAGGCAGGACGAAAGAATCCTGTCAGGTGTGAATCGGGGAGATCAGCGAAAGCGAACCGTTCGAAGACGCATCGAAAGACGTAGTCCATGTCAAAACCGAGGTGGGGTGCGAACGTCGGGATAAACCGTAGGGGACGACGACCTATCTTCTGCCCCGGTGGCATATCATAGTAGTGTGGAAGCCCCTGTAATGGAAGTGGAGCGAAGGAGTTGAATTGCCTGCAGTTTCCAGATAAGTACAGCAACTTGGCTGGAATATCCGGAAAAGGAGACTGGTACGGACCAGGCAACATCGGATCGAAATCCGGGTAGAACACAGCAGAGGAAGGTACGAAGAACGTGACACCAGACCGGGGTTTCGAATGGATAAAATCCTATATGGGACCATAAGAACCACATAATGCGAGAGTATTACATGTGGTTCTGGAGAGGGTTGGCTGAGATGCCAGCCCTACTCAGCGACACACTTTGGCCGATCAATTTCACGGTACAAAATTTTCTGGGTGCCGGTCAACCCCTTATTTTATAACCTAACGTGGCAAAATAGGGTCATATCGCTTGTAATTTCCCCTGCGGTTTATTCTTTGGGATCCCTCAATCCATGAAAATCGTAGGATCGTAGCAAATTGCAATCATTGACATACATAATAAAATTTAAAATTATAAAATAATTAGAAAAATTATAATAAAATATAAAAATAAATATAAGTAGTTATTATATAAAAAATGGAAACTAAAGCCCGTATTAAAGTTGTTGTGCTTTTCGGGACCGTGCAATTTCCTGTGGGGAATGCCCCATCTTATGAATCTAGTCTCACCTTTTGGTAAAGCAATTGGTAACATAATAACATTTTGTTATGACACTGTTTTTGTTTTGTGTTCTCGGGGGGGTTTACCTTATATTTATAAGGGTTCCTTTGATCAATAATTTATTGTAAATTCAGAAAATAATGGGCTGGACAGGACGCTACCACTACGGGATTTAGGAGTGTAATGGATATTGGGATGGACGGATATCCAGTCCGATTCTTCCGGCATCGGACCGGGTTGCCCGGAACTAGACAGTGGGATTCTTGAGGGGGAATACAGGATCTTCGTTCTGTGGGAAAACTCGTCGGACGGGGGGGTTCCCGGGAAAAAAACCGTCGTGGCGCCTTGGACTGTAAAAAATTTATAAAAATTCATATTAAATAAGGCACATCCTCCGAAGATACAAAAACAGGAACAGTGTCATAACAAAATTCTATTATGTTATCAATTTATTTACTAGAAGTTAGACTAAATTCATAGATAGGGTATTTCCTACAAGAAATTGCACGATCCCGTTAATCGTGCTAACGGCAAGGTCGTGCTGTCTAGATACCTGGACAACATGTTGCTCACTCCTGACCTGTTCAATTGTCCTCTGCTTGAATTCCAACGAAAATTTTCTCCGTGTCATTTCCACGTTCACCCCTTACGGGGAACCAGCTCCCGTTATACCCATCTGAACCTATTATAACAGGGGGCCTAATAGAAAGTTCCTTTACTGTGCCGATCAGGGTCCATTGTATTAGGGGTCCTTCTAGGGGTTGATACCTTCTCGGGGAATTAATAATAGCCCTGGGATACCCGAGCCTATCCTAAATTTATGGGACTCATCGCCAATATCAGCTGTATTCTCCGTTCATTGTTGCCACCACTGTTACCCCTATTCCCCTGTGGGAACCTTTATAATTCCAAAGGATGGCAGTGTTTCGGGCCCGTTTGCGTGTGGACACATAATATTTTAATATATCCATAAAAGTACAATAAAATAGTATAATAAAGATATTTTTTTTGACAATTGTTTTATTCTTTGTTAAAATTTGTACACGAGCTGCTAGACGTGTCCTGACAACAGGTTTCAAAATTGAATAGAAAGGACCTGCGCTGGAAGTTCATGTCCCCCCTCCCCATGGTTTAATCCAAGGATAGGGGATTCGTACACCCCCTAGTTTCGACATGAACTGCTCTTTTCGGTGCATCATTGGCCGGTTCGCCTGCGCTAATTTTCCCAACACTTATCGGGTGGGGCATACCCGCCTTTTCCCTGGCAACCTTCCCACGCATGACCTGTTCTCTTACCATGGGACACGCCAGGGCGGTTTTTTAGAACCTACTACCTATCGGTCGATCTGGTTCCAAAAGGTCTACCTCCATTTTTTCTGTACCTAAAGGGTTCCAACATCCCCACAATATTAGGGTGGTTGTATCCGTAAGAATCCATCCTATTTCCTGTTCCCCAACAACCATTATCGTTGCATAACCTAACAAAAATAACCACAAAAACGGATCCTGCAATTCGAAAACCAGATACCAGGGAGATACTGCAGAAGGAGAGCACCCACACTATGTCGTTATATGAAAAAAGTAGAATAGAAACTATAATCCCTCTCACAGGCAGTCTTTTAATGATAACCATAACAACGGCTACGCTGCTATCCCCACCCACCTCTCTTGCAAATGACACGAGGAAGGGGGTAGAAACCTGCAGGAGAGGCGATCTTCCGGATGATTGTTGTGAGGGACCGAATCCCCATTTTACCTGTCCGCCGAAGGAGGAGAAACCACAGGAGGACTTCTACGATAGTATGAATCTTCCAATATATAAAGAGGAACCTAGTGGTAGAGCACTGGTGGGCTTCTATGATAGTATGAATCTTCCAATGAATAAAGGGGAACCTAGCAGTCGCGTAGTGGCAGGGCCAATACCCCAAACCGTCCACGGTGGTAAACTACGGGAGGACTTCTACGATAGTATGGATCTTCCAGTGGATAAAGGAAAACCTAGCGGTCGCGTAGTGGCAGGGCCAATACCCCAAACCATCCACGGTGGTAAACTACGGGAGGATTTCTACGATAGTATGGATCTTCCAGTGGATAAAGGGAAACCTAGCGGTCGCGTAGTGGCAGGGCCAATACCCCAAACCATCCACGGTGGTAAACTACAGGAGGACCCCTACGGTCGTATAGATATTTCAACTGGAACAGTTATGTCTGACAGGGCAAATGCACATATGCGGGCAAAAGGGTATAAAACTATTCATTCAAATCCTCTTTCTACTAAATTTATAATTTCCGGCAGTAGTCAACCCTTGATGGCTAGCCAGATTGTTCCCTATGTACCTGAAACTGGGGTAAGCCAAAATGTAGTAAAAAATTCCAATATAAACATTTCTACCCCAACAGGGACAGATCGCACAAACGTAATGAACGATCATCACCTTGGGACCAAAAATCAATCCAATGGGAAATCCACACAGAAAAACAATGAGAACCCTGGGATAAGTCAAAGCATAGGGGGAAATTCTGCTACAAACATTCCCACCCCAGCAGGGGCAGGTCACACAGACAAGACGGACGATCACCGCTTCGGAACCAGAAATCGGCCTAACAAAAACTCCACGCAGGAAGGGGACAGAAACCAAGGAAATCCATCATCTATGGCAAACACAGCAAATGTTCAAACCTTTAACCTTATCGCTGGTTCCTCTGTAGTGGCAATTATGTCACTAGTACTTCTCATCCTCCTCCGACTCTATCGCCGCCGCGGTGAGTAACAGAGATCTACGGATTTTAATGGGGGTTATAAGTCTGGGAGTCCCCAGCAGTAGGGTTTCTAAGTTTTGTTTTGCCCGCGTCAAGCCGTAATCCGTGTGAGGAAAAGGTTTCTAGATTACAATTCAGCCATCAGCCGGAAATTGAGGAAGAAGATACCTAAGCGGGGGAAGGAAATTAAGAAAACACGGGTTCTTGGCCAAACTTTGGACCCGGAATATTCTCGGGCGGTTTCTTCCTAATTCTGGATTGTAGGGATGAATTAAGCGAAAGCCTACTTTCCTCACATAATTGGTTTGTTTATTCAGTTCGTTATACACAAGCCTATGCCAAAGAACATTTATCTCTATTAATTTATAAAATAAATGAAAAAATTATGTGTGTTTTTCTATTATTCTTAAAAATTATTGAATACTTTTTAATTTATTTTATGTAGTATTAGACACTGTTATTATATGAAACATTTATAGTACCTATCCGCCCGATTGTTTTCTAGGTGGCCATTGCAATATACGATGGCAAAATTTTCATAGTTCCTCCAAATCCGAAGCCAAAAACGTGGATGAAGATCACAAGCTTGAGGGTTTTCCTTCTATGGGAGCATGGGTAGCCCCTTGTCATCCCTATGGTAATTTGCAGTGAAGGAGAATTCAAATCTAGGCATAGGTAAATATAGAACCCTATCACGATACATTCGATGGGACCGTGCAATTTCTTGTGGGGAATGCCCTATCTATGAATCTAGTCTCACCTTTTCGTAAAGCAATTGAGTAACATAATAACATTTTGTTATGACACTGTTCCTGTTTTGATATCCCAGGGGTATTTATCTTATATTTATAAGGTGTTTCCTTTAATCACTAATTTATTGTAAATTCAGAAAATAATGGGCTGGACAGACCGTTGCGAGATTTAGGGGTATAATGGATATTGAGATGGGCGGCGGATACCCAGTCTGATGCTGGAAGGATTGTACCACATAGGTTACCCCCAGAACTAGGCGGTGGGATTCTTGAGAAGGAATATGGTACCTCCGTTCCGTGGAAGAACTCGTCGGATGGAGGGAGTTTCCCGGGGAAAAACCATCGTGGCGCCTTAGACGGATTTTCCCCGAAAGGTGCTAGCTAGAAATCAAGGGTATGGACATCGTCCATACAACCCTGCCCTTGTTCCGTGCATAAGAGGGGATGAAAGTCATAAGCCGTGGTGGGAAGAGGTTCTCCGTTCGAAATTTCGGACTCGTAGTCAGCAGGGATCGAAAGAAGATCCTCGACAGGCAATGGGTTGGGGTTTTCTTTTTGTTTCCCCACCCAATAGAAAGCGGTAAGCATCAATTCCTTCATCGCTACCTCAAGACTAACGAATCCACCTTTTTTGCTATTCGTTCTCTCACGAAACAGAGCATTCAGCGATTCCGTGTAGTTCGTGGATAGTATATAGGGCAGAAGTATGGGGTTTTGGGTTATGGATGCCGCTTGCAAACTCAAGGAGATTTTTTTAGGACTGAGCCTTTCCCATGCTTCGCATGTCGCCTTATTTCCAAACCGATACTTCCCTGCACACTCGGACCACCGTTCTAGTGCCTGTCCCATATCCCCAGACCGTAAGACGTAAGAAGCGTCCTTAGCCATTTCCTTCTTCATACTTTTAGGAGCTGCATTCATGATGTTACGAATCGCGTGAACGTAACATCGTTGGTGAACCGTATGGTGAGGAAAATGCTTGCGTACAACTAAGGGAAAAGCCCTATGCCCATCTGTGGTAACGATACGTATATCGTTGACATTCAGGCCCCGTTCCTTTAGTTTCCCTATATGCTGATCATAGGATTCAACATTCTCATCAGGCGAGGGGGTGATCCCTATTATATCCCGCCTCCCCTCCGCCGTGATACCCGTGCTGACTGCGATCGCTTTCGAAACATAACGACCCTCCTCCCGAATGGGAACAAAGAGGGTATCCATACCTATGGCTGTATATACTGTCGTGCTCAGATCCCTTTCGAAATATTGTATAGCATCGTTGTAATAAGGTTGCAACCACTGCGAAAGCGTTTCCGGGGGCGTCCGAAGGTTGAATCCTTCCTCCAATAGTTTACTAATTTTTCGCAAGGAGAGGCCCGGAAGATAAAGACGATAAACGAAATCTTTGAGGGTATTCTTTGCACTCTGATAACGTGGTAACGAGTACGGTGAAAATTCCCATCTTGTCCTAGGAACCTCTAGATCTAGTTCCCCAAACAGTGTGCTATATCCGCGATGATAGACCCCATTCCCCTCATCCTGGGGATATTTCAGACAATGGAGGGTTCGATCTACACGCATGCGTAAGTTACATAGGTCCTCGACAACGGGTTTCCAATTCTTTGGGTCGGTTAGAGGGTCTATCTCTGGGATCCATGCGTTTTTTAACAATCCAATCAGCGCCCGCACCAAAATACTACCACCGTCGTGATGGAACATGAGGCTAGTAATATCGTCCAGGGGAAGGGAATCCTTCGTCTTTTCCTTGTGGTTCGATGGACAACACAATAATAGCAGTTTCTCAATCAGATGCCTAGATTCCTCCCACTCCTTGGGACCCCATGAGGTAATTCCCTCCTTGAGATCATCGAAAAAACGTTGAGCACGTAAGAACCGATCCCGAGTTTTTGGATCGTGCAATTGATGATATCCATCCCCTTCGGATCGTGCATTCCCCGGACCTTTATCTTTTCCGTCACGCAAAGTTATGGATGGAGAATCCTCGATCAGTGGGTTGTGTTCCGTTTCTTGGGGGGCAGGGGACGGATTCATACTATGTAATTTCCCAATCTCACCGGCTACCGCAGACCATTTTGTGTCCTTATTCCCTGCTGCCATTGCCGTTGCCTTGTTGGCTAGGGCCAGCTTCTCGTTTGCCATTGCCATTGTCTCGTTGGCTAGGGCCAGCTTCTCGTTTGCCATTGCCATTGTCTCGTTGGCTAGGGCCAGCTTCTCGTTTGCCATTGCCATTGTCTCGTTGGCTAGGGCCAGCTTTTCGTTTGCTATTGCCATTATGGTCCTATCGGTTAGAATCAGTTTCTCATCTATTAAGACATTATGGCTATGACAGAAGGGACACGTACTTTTCAGTGTTTTTCCACAATACGGGGAGTCCATGGACCGGTCGCCTATCTTCATCGAATTTCTAGCTATCCATGACTCTTCTTTTTGGATATTGATTTTTCCTGATAATGTTGTATTATGGGTGTGGATGCTCATGTTTTCCCTCCTCTGAGTTTATTGTTTGTTGATGATCAATATTCTATCAGAGGTAGGGGGCATGAGTCATCCCCTTTTTACATAATAACGCTTCATTCTTTTTCACTGCAGATCGTGCGATCGTGCCCTATTTGTTGATCAGATCGCTTTGTCCATGGTAATGGAACCTTGTTCCATCTTATCCGTAATGTTGACAACATTACGGATTTTTTGTTGTTTTTGTACGTACCATAAACAGGATGGATCTTACTACAACACAATGTTCGTCTTCCGCGCAAGGACCTAGTAAAAATTTTATAAAAATTCATATGAAATAAGATAAATACCCCTGGGATATCAAAACAGGAACAGTGTCATAACAAAATGTTATTATGTTACTCAATTGCTTTACGAAAAGGTGAGACTAGATTCATAGATAGGGCATTCCCCACAAGAAATTGCACGGTCCCTAAATTTATTAATAGATAGAATATTATGATTACATAGAAGCAAAAACAGAAAGTAAGGTAGGGGGAGCCTACATGGTCAACCCGTATCGTCCATACTTTTGACCCGACACCCGAATGTAGGTGGCTGTTGAATCACCCTCCCTCTGGAAGCCTCCACCCCTTTTGTTCCTCGCTGAGTTGATCCCGTAATTCCAAGAAATCCTCATCAGTCAACCTCCTCACCGCGCGCCTCGTAAGCGATTCCACATCATAAGGACCCCTCCAACCATATTTTCTCATACAATCTATCCTGTCATCTACTAGGATGTTCCGTATCTCCTCGGGATCGTACGTTCCCCGTAGCCTTCTGACATAATCCCCGCCCGGAATTTGCATAAATGCTATCTGATTCAGACGAGAGTCCCTTATGTGACGTAACTGCGAATCCGATAATCCCTCAAACTGAGAAAGCGACAAATGTCTCAATACAGAATGAGCAGCAGAAGAAACGAATTCATCAGAACCCATACTGTACGGAAACCGAAAATAACGATTAGGTATGGATGAGACATCATCAACCGCAATCCACCTAAGCCTACCCTCCGCAATTGAATATTCTAAGAGGCTTCGGTACACAACGTCTCCGGGAACCAATGCCGCATCCGCCACCCTAACCTTACCGAACCCCAACGTCCTAATTTGGAAATCCTCTAATTCCATGATCCTGGGTCCCAGCATGAAGGCGAGTTCCATTCCCATTTTTCCTATATCATCCCCCAATGCCCGTAGCTGGAAAACGGTGTAATGCACCCATTGATCTGGGGGGGTGTTTCTCACATACTTTAGTGGTACCCTACGGTAATCCTCCGGTGTCATCCCCCGTAGGTGGTCCTTGAAATACTTGTAAAAAGATTGGGGTACCCACGGTGCCTGTCTCGCTAACCGATCTACAAGATCAGGCGACAATACTCCTATCTCCTTAAGCCTGTCTCTAAGAACTTGATGAACGACATCCGGACCCTCCCCATATCGATCAGACGGAATCTTCTCCATCGCATCTAACGCCTTTTCTATCAATAAATCTTGGCCCTGGGGCTCCGCCGATGAAAGACCGGGGGAACCACTGGAGTCCCCTTGTTGGAAGGTCGCGGGAGGGGTACCCACCATAGGAGAGACACCACCACCCATAGGGGAGACGCCACCATCCATAGGAGAGACACCATCCATGGGGGAAACGGGGGAAACACCTGCTGTGGACGACGAGGGCTCTGTACTTCCGTCCCTAGTAAGCTGATCGCTCGGAGCCGATCTTCCAGAACCCCTTCCTTTGCCTCTCTTGGTACGGGATCTTGCTTTCCCGGGTTCACAATGTTCGGGATCGTCCCCCCCGTCCAACGACACATCCCTGTGTAGCAACAACGAATTAGGAGACGGCAAATCTCGAATACCGGACAAGGATGATTCCCCCAAGGAGGAAGCCGTGGGTTCATGGAAAAATCCCAATAACACGGAAGTAACAGAAAATATAGCAAACGCATACTTATTATTCATTTTATTCATTTCAACCCCCATACCTAAAAACATAATAAAAAATTAATATAGATTGAATCATATCCCGCCCCACACAATAAGGTTTAAAAACAAAAAATTTATAGTGGTAGTCACTACCAAGTAACCTATCGTATACACCCTATCCCAACCTAATCCCTCCTGTAAAGGAAAATTGGAAAAGGAGGGGTGCGCAGGCAGCATCCAAACGGGTGTATGCATTCGTCAAGTAGGGTTGGCATCCTCAAGCCAACCCACCCACAGACACAGACCTACACGTACTACTCTCACATTATGCGGCTCTTAGGGTCCATGAGATCAGAATTCACCTGAATAGGCGCCCATGTGCAAACAACCTCTTATACCTGGAACGGATATACCCATCTGCTCACTTTCCCCCAGCCCCTACTGAATCCCTTGTATTTCCCCCATTTCTTCAACCTGTCGTCTACTAAATATGGTAGGGCCCTTATCACTCTAAACGACTGAAAGGCGCCGTAGTATTCGATCCACCCTACCCGTACTGGGATTGAGTCGCTTAGCTATCTCAGTCCATTCCCTTTGTATCCATCGATGCATCCTTGTTGCCTTCGAACGCTCTACCATCTTATTTCTATCTTTCCGATGGATGTCTGAATGGAAGCCTAGGAATGCTGAACCTGCCCGGGTGGGTCTCCGCTGTTCATAGCGGGTGGATGAACAGAGGCTTTAGGGTATGAAATTATTGCATGAATCAGGCAGGCAGTATTATGGAGTAGCATATGAAGAACGGATGGTAGGCAAACAGATCGTTTGAGTTCACCGGGCTGCCCTATAACCCTAGTTGATAGGCTCTCCCCCCTTTTCATTATGGACAACAGCAGCTGCGACTAAGTACACGCCAAATCTAAGGGGTATGGTACCTCGGGAAAAGTCGCGAAAGGGGGAGAAACCAACAACAGACCTTTCCTATACGTTCGAGCAGCATGCACAATGTACAAGGGGGATGGGCCCAATGGGACGCTCACTGTGCAACATAGTACCTTAGTTTGGAATGCCGAAACAAACGGGATATCCCCCTCTCCCAACTACCCATGTAGTTCTATATGTAAAAAATGATTACGAGGCCCAGGATCTAACACGGGAATATCGAGGTTTGTACTCGGTTTGGGTGCGAGGACGGTTGGATAACACAATCACTAGATTTTTGTAATTTTTATCATTCTTAATCCCGAAATATCGGCGCATGATGGACTTGACGAAACAATTTCTACCCTCTGCAACGCCATTGGTCATTCTACAGAGGTGGTAATTGGCGATATAATCCTCGCCGGATTCTAAGCTTTTTGCCGCGTTTTGAATGCCCACGCACCGGGATTGTAGTCCTGCTTCCATCAGGGCACGCAGGGCATCCCGAGCCTCCTGGATCGTATGGAACTCATTGTCATACCAATGCCCCAGTGCAGTTACAAACCCGTAAGCTTTCTCCAAATGGGACCAAGAGGAAGTATACTCAAAAACCCTTTTTATGAAGGCTCTTACCTGTGAATCCATGGTTTCCCAATAACGGTTCTTCAAGGCCCCGCGGATTGCCTGCTTTATTTTTAAAAAACAATTCTTTTTCTTGTTTTTAGGCATATTTTTGTATTCTGATATTAGGTTTTCATACATATCGATAATATATGATATGCATTCATCAACATCATCCCTAGATAGCTTAGATTGTTCATACTGTTTCCGAAAACGGGAGCGGGTTTTCTCTATTTTCTCGTATTGGAGTTTGAGGTCAGGAAAGTATTGGAGTAGCTCCTGCAGTGCCAGTTCATCCTGGGGTGTAAGTTGCTTATAAAGGCTTTTTTGAAGCAAATCCAGAAGCATTTGATCAACAGAATCAACGAATTTTTTATTTTTGAAAAAGCCCGTTACAATTGGATGCAGGGCATGATCCCTTATGTTCATAACAATATGGAATCTGTCATGGATGATCACCGCATCACAATAGTTTTTTTCTATGAAATTACGATAGGACCTAGCGCGATCAATAATAACGGCAGCTGGTTTCAGCTCAAGCAATTCCGGGTGGAACTCCTTGATATTTTTTTCGAGTTCTTCTTGACTCCTCCCCTTGATCACGGCCAATACAGTCTTATGAATTGGATCATGAAAGAGGGTTACATACTCATTTCCTTTACGTACGGCGGTATCATCGATGCAAACGATACCATATGTACACAGGGCACGGAGCCGTTTCAGTTCCTGAGGGGATAACACTACACCCCTTCCTTCTCCATCGTACATAATGGTATTTTTCTGACTTTGATCCATCAGCGGGAGTTCGTCCGAACTATCAATTTTATCAAGATCTGTTGATTTTACTATATTTTTGTTCCCTGTCTCGATAATCCAATGCAAAATCTCCTGCATCTTTTCTGGACTGACCTCCCGGTTTTTGTATCTTTTCAAGGCCTCCGCTTCTAGCTCCTGTCCTTGCTTAAGAAGGGCCCCCTCAAATAACATCCCATAAGCCGTCTTCTCTGGAATCCCATGATACCCTGCGGAAGCTTTTGCTGTCGAAGCGCTTGCCATATCAGCAACTGATTTTTTACATGCCTTTGTGTACGTGTTCTTAGGTTCAATTATGGAATACACATGGGTAACGTCTTTCCCGCACAACGGGCACTCCCATCTCTGTGTACGCATAATCGATAAACAAACCCAGTCATTGATGATTCCGTGTTTTATAATTCGGGGTTTATCCTGAAAACCGGCTTTGTTTACCCAGTATCCCGTTTTTACCAAGCAACACCCGCAGGCAGCACATTTTGTTTCAGGTGAGGGTTGCTTTGCGCGAGATTCAAGTATGGTCAGCGACACCCTCTCCCCAACAGGTCCGTACTTTTCTGGGAGATGTGCTGCCACCAAGCCTACCACCTCTACTTCGGGTATCCCATGAGCGGGGGGTGAAAGGCCGGGTTTTGGCATATTGTGATTGAACTCCCTTATTGCTACCGCATCCTTCAAATTTTTCACATGATCCGGATCTAGAAGAATAGATACAGTAGTCTTTTCCGTTTCTTCGATAGATTGATCCTTAGGCATAGTTATACCATCCAGTACGTCCTGATAACCCTCCGTTTTCAACCAGGTATAGGCGCTTGTCAGGGGCAAATTGTATTGATTGGGGATCCTTTGTATTTTTAGGACAACGACACGGACTGCTTCTGTACAGGGTATTCCCCATAGCTGCATGAGGGACAAGCTTTGTTTCAGATAGTCGATAAAGCCCTCCTCTGTCTTAGGAAGATACCCAAACTGTTGTGGAATCCACATCCGATCCATCAACCACAGGTAGTAGTTCCCAATGACACATCCTTGTGAAGGTTCTGCCTCCTCTAGAGCCTCCTTGAGTGTTCTGGCTATCCACTCAAAAATATCTATATCATTAAAGCCAAGATTCCGTAACTTCCCAATCACCGCTTCAAGCAATATCTTTGTGGTTATAAAATCCTTGGCCCAATAGGTGGTTTGTAATTTATTTTTGTTAGCAGACAAAAATTGAATGCTCTCTACGACAGACTTGGAATCCAAATCCTTGTTGGGGTTCATGTTCAGAAGAACCTCGGAAAGGTCCCGAACCCTACTCTGGAAAATGCGTCCACAGTGTTTGGGTACGTCCGATAAACCGACTTCAACATAAGATATTACGCTATCTATACTGCCAAGGGGATTTGTGATAGAGTGGGGGTAGGTCATTAGCTCTAACACCTGCTTTTCCATAGGAATTTGAGGGTTCTCTATGGGGCATTATAGCAGAAGAGGGGCTAATGACCTAATTTTTTTGTTGTTTTCTTAATAACTATCAAACTAGAGGACCATGATCCTTAATTTTACAGTCATCGGATAGGTGCTCCCTAGCAAGCATCTTATTCGTTTTCTAATACGTCACCGCCTACCCGATTCCTATAAAAAAATCCATGCTAAAGAGTCGCCATTCATCTACCCGCTATGAACAGCGGAGACCCCCCGGGTTGCACACGTTCGGATTATGAATGTAGATTCTTAAGAAATCAAAGGGGTTTGTATTATAATTCCCTCTTCGATTATCATCCCTGCAGCACAATATACTGTCTTAATAACATTTAATTATATATTTATTGTATTGGGACACATTCTCATTCCAAGTCCATCATACAATGAAGCATGGAAATAGGGTTCCAGATGAGGTTCTAGTCCATTCTTGGTAACGGTCTGAGCGAGTTCATCTGCTACAGTAATAATTACATTTTAATAAAGACGGAATCAATAGGTAGTAAATACATAAAAAGAGAGGGAATAGGATCAGGGCCCCAATACATATTTTAAAATAATAAAAATATTTTTAATATATATTTTACATATAAATCCATAAAGGGAATTCCCAAAGATGGGGGGATTTCACCTGAAAACCTTGTTTAAAAATTCACACCCCCAACGGGACGCTGCCCTCATTGGACCGCACAAGGTTCCTATTAGAAAGCCGTATCATGAAAAACTACTATGTGCGGGTTTTGGGAGAAAGCTGGCTGAGATGCCAGCCCTACCCGATGAATGCCCCCCGTTCCTTCGAATGCTGTGCCGCCCAGCTATACGCTCGGCAGAAAAACAGAAAACATCAACCCATATCTGCCTAAAAACGCAAACCAAACCGCAAAATAAAAACGTACTGAGAAAAGAGAGTACTGACCCGCTCATGAATTCACCCTATCCCTCTCCTCCTGCCAGGCAAAGGCAACCGCATGGGCAACCCCAGGAATATTTTCCCCCTGCTGAAAAGAAAGTGGACTCAGAAGTGAACCCGTAGCTATAACAAGAACACGGTGATACTGCTTTTTCTGTAACAACGGCAAAATATGACCGTAGGTAACTATGGCACTACAACCACAACCGCTCCCGCCAGCAAAGATAGGTGACTTACCATAGGATGTACTCGGATAGATCATAAGCCCACAATCCATAAAATGATCCCCCAGAACCCAACCTCTCTTCCGTAGGAGCTCTTGGACCAGTGAAAATCCTACACTGGCTAAATCACCTGTGACGATGAGGTCATAATCCTCCGGCTTTCGCCCTGTATCATGGAAGTGGGTTAAAATCGTATCGGCAGCAGCTGGAGCCATGGTAGCTCCCATATTGAGCGGATTTTTCATACCGCAATCCACCACGCACCCGAGGGTAGCATGGGTAATCCGAACGCCAGAACCCCCTCGGGCAACAACAGCCGCGCCGGCCCCCGTAATAGTGCATTGCGTGGTCAAAGGTTTCTGACCCCCATATTCCACTGGATAACGGAATTGACGCTCTGATGTGGCACGATGACTGCTTGTGGCAGCCAGAGCTGAACGTGCATAGCCTCCATCCACCAGAGCGGCAGCATTGGCTAATGTAAGCATGGAAGTAGAACATGCGCCATACATTCCCAAAAAGGGAATCTTAAATTGTTTAGCAGACAGGGATGCTGTAATGATCTGATTGAGAAGATCCCCCGCTAAATACGCATCTACTGTATCCTCAGAACGTCCTGATTTTCTCAATGCAATGGAAACTGCATCACATAACATGGAACGCTCGGCTTTTTCCCATGAAGTTTGTCCTGCATGGGGATCATCATAAACCTTGTCCAATTTTCCCGCTAGCAAACCTGTTGCCTCTAGAGAGGAAGCAACAGCCGCGCACGATTCTATGCGT